>JANOZQ010000277.1:0-4412 GCA_031429555.1 Sphingomonas sp.
TCATAGCCCTTGGTCGTCAGCCAGTCCTTCGCCGCATCGTCGAGCTTGATATGCACTTCGCGGTCGGCGAGTTGCAGTTCGAGTTGCAGGATGAACTTGTCGACGACGCGCGCGACGACGTCGGTCGGCAGGTAGCCGAACGGGACAATCGCATCGAGGCGGTTGCGGAATTCGGGCGTGAACATCTTCTTCACCGCTTCCTCGTCCTCGCCCTCGCGGCTGTTATTGCCGAAACCGAGCGATTCACGCGCCATGTCCGACGCGCCGGCATTGGTCGTCATGATCAGGATGACATTGCGGAAATCGACCGCCTTCCCGTGCTGGTCGGTCAGCTTGCCGTGGTCCATGACCTGCAACAGGATGTTGAACAGGTCGGGATGCGCCTTTTCGATTTCGTCGAGCAGGAGCACCGAGTGCGGCTGCTGGTCGATGGCATCGGTGAGGAGGCCACCCTGATCGAAGCCGACATAACCGGGAGGCGCCCCGATCAGGCGGCTGACCGAGTGGCGTTCCATATATTCAGACATGTCAAAGCGTTGCAGCGGAATGCCCATGATCGAGGCAAGCTGGCGCGCAACTTCGGTTTTGCCAACGCCCGTGGGGCCGGTGAACAAATAGTTGCCGATGGGCTTGTCGGGATCGCGCAGGCCTGCCCGCGAGAGTTTGATTGCGGATGCAAGTTTCTCGATGGCAGCATTCTGGCCGAAGACGACGCGCTTGAGATCGGTTTCGAGCGAAGCGAGCGACTTGGTGTCGTCGGCGCTGACCGATTTCGGCGGGATGCGTGCCATTGTGGCGATGACCTGCTCGATTTCCTTGGGCGTGATGACTTTCTTGCGCTTGTTGGGTGCCACAAGCATCTGCATCGCACCGACTTCGTCGATCACGTCGATGGCTTTGTCGGGCAGCTTGCGGTCATTGATGTAGCGCGCCGATAGTTCGACGGCGGACTTGATCGCGTCGGGCGTGTATTTGACGTTGTGGTGGCCTTCGAACGCCGAGCGCAGACCCGCGAGGATCTTGATCGTGTCCTCGATTGTGGGTTCGTTGACGTCGATCTTCTGGAACCGGCGAAGCAGCGCGCGGTCCTTTTCGAAATGGTTGCGGAATTCCTTGTAGGTGGTCGAGCCGATGCAGCGGATCGTGCCGCCGCTGAGCGCGGGCTTGAGCAGGTTAGAAGCGTCCATCGCCCCGCCGCTGGTTGCGCCCGCGCCGATGACCGTGTGGATTTCGTCAATGAACAGGATCGCGTGGGGCAGCTTTTCAAGCTCGTTGACAACGGCTTTCAACCGCTCCTCGAAATCGCCGCGATAGCGTGTGCCCGCAAGCAGCGCGCCCATATCGAGCGAGTAGATGACGGCGGGGAGCAGCACTTCTGGGACGTTGCCCTCGACGATCTTGCGCGCGAGACCTTCGGCAATCGCGGTTTTCCCGACACCGGGATCGCCGACGTAAAGCGGGTTGTTCTTCGACCGGCGGCAGAGGATTTGCACCGTGCGGTCGACTTCGGGACCGCGGCCAATGAGCGGATCTACTTTGCCGGCCTTGGCTTTTTCGTTGAGATCGACTGTGAATTGCTTGAGCGCGCTTTCGGCCTTGCCCTTGCCGCCTTCGGATTTGGCGGGCTTTTCGTCGTCAACGCCCTTTGGAGCAGATGCCTCGGGGGCGGTCACGCCTTTGCCGACGCCGTGGCTGATGAAACTGACGGCGTCGAGGCGGCTCATATCCTGCTGTTGCAGGAAATAGACGGCATAGCTTTCGCGCTCGCTGAACAAGGCGACAAGCACGTTCGCGCCGGTCACTTCGTCGCGGCCCGAGGACTGGACAGGGAGGATCGCGCGCTGGACAACGCGCTGGAAACCGCTCGTCGGCGAGGGGTCAGTCTGCCCCTCGGTGCGCAGCGCTTCGAGTTCGTTGTCGAGATAATTGGTGACAGTGTTCTTCAATTCACCGGTATCGACACCGCAGGCACCCATCACTTGTGCGCCGTGTTCGTCGTCGATCAGCGCGAGCAGGAGATGCTCGAGCGTCGCATATTCATGCTTGCGGGTCGCGGCAGCGGCGAGTGCATTGTGCAGGGTCGTTTCGAGTTCACGGGCAAAGGAAGGCATGTTTTGGTCCTAATGCGAAGCCTGCGGGCGCGGCCTCGGTTGAACATTATGTCGGGAGCCCGATGCTGTCAGTCAAGAACGTCCGTTGAAAGTTTCACTTTAGCGACCGAATAGCGCGTCTGCGCTTGCCCGGTGGTTGACGGCTTTGTCGCGTTTGGCGCGGGTGCGAACGATTTCGGCTTCGAGCGCGGCGATACGGGCATCAAGTTCAGCGACTGAATAAGGATCCAGGTCGAGCTTGACCAGAAGGGCGAGCGGGTCGCCGGCACGCGGGGGTGGCGCGATGTCGTCGGTATCCATTGCGCTATGGTTAAGGACGCGGCGTGTGGTGTCAACCGTGGCTTGCAGTGAGCATGTTCAATTGGAATTAACCGTATCCCTGAGCTTGTCGAAGGGCTGCTCTTTGTTGAGTAATGATCAAGAAGAAGGACAGGCCTTCGACAGGCTCCGGCAAGCGGCATTTCGGTTTAGGCGGCCAGACCTTCAAACTGGAGCCGTGCCAACCGCTCATAGGTGCCGCCCGAGCGGCTGAGGCTGTCGTGTGTGCCTTCCTCGACGATACGGCCGTCTTCCATGACGATGATGCGGTCCGCGGCGCGCACGGTGGCGAGACGGTGGGCAATGACAATGGTCGTGCGGTTAGCCATGAGGCGCTCGAGCGCGTCCTGCACAAGGCGTTCGGATTCGGCGTCGAGTGCGGAGGTGGCTTCGTCGAGCAGCAGGATCGGGGCGTCGCGAAGAATGGCGCGGGCAATCGCCATGCGCTGGCGCTGTCCGCCCGACAGCCGCGCGCCGCTTTCGCCCATGAAGGTGTCGAGTCCCTCGGGGAGCTTGCGCAGAAATTCGGTCGCGTTGGCGGCATCGGCGGCAGCCCAGAGCGCTTCGTCGCTGCTCTCCCAATGACCGTAGCGCAGATTGTCGCGGGCCGAGGCGGCGAAGATCACGGTTTCCTGCGGAACCATCGCGATGCGCTGGCGGACCCATTTTGGATCGGTGGTCGGGAGGACAACGCCGTCGATGCTGACCGTGCCCGACGTGGGATCGTAGAAGCGCTGGATGAGTTGGAAAAGGGTCGATTTGCCCGCGCCCGAGGGGCCGACAACGGCGAAAGTCTCGCCGGGTTCGATATGGAGCGTGAAATCGCTCAGCGCGCTGACGTCCTGCCGCGTCGGATATTTGAAGACAACATGGTCAAAGGCAACGCGGCCCTGCGCAGGTTCGGGCAAGGGGACGGGATTGGCGGGGGCGGCAATGCCCGGCTGTTCCTGAAGCAATTCGCCGAGCCGTGCGGCAGCACCTGCACCGCGTAACAGGTCGCCGTAAACTTCGGTGAGCGATCCGAATGCGCCAGCGACAAGTCCGCTGGTGATGACGAACGCGGCAATCGCACCGCCGGTCATCCGTCCGGCCTGGACGTCAACCGCGCCTTCCCAAAGGATCATGACGACTGATCCGAACAGCATCAGGATGACAGCTGCCGTCATGATCGAGCGCAGCTTGATACGGCGCTGCGCCGTCTCGAACGTGGCTTCGGCAGCGTCACGGATGCGGCCTGCCTCGCGCGTTTCCTGTCCGAAAGCCTGCACGACTTTCATCGCGCCGAGGATTTCACTGGCGGTCGATCCCACGTCGGCAATCCGGTCCTGCGACTTGCGTGACAGGGTGCGCAATTTGCTACCGATAAAGACAATCGGGAGAATGACGACCGGTATGCCGATCACCAACATGCCCGCCAGCTTTGGCGAGAGGTAGAACATATAGATCAGCCCGCCGATCCCGGTCAGCGTATTGCGCAGCGCGACCGACAAGGTGGTCCCGACAATCTGTTCGATGATTGATGTATCCGCCGTCAACCGCGACGAGATTTCGGACGGGCGATTTTCCTCGAAATAGCTGGGCGACAGGCGCAGGAGATTTTCCTGAACGGCAACCCGGAAATCGGCGACGACACGTTCGCCGAGCCATGAAACGAAGTAAAACCGCAACGCCGTGGCGAATGCCAAGACCGTGACGACGCCGAGCAGCAATCGGAAGCCCGCGCCGATATTGCTGCCGCCGCTGCTGAATCCCTGATCGATGACGATGTTGAAGCCCATCGGGATCGCAACGGTTGTCGCGGATGCAAGCGCAAGCGCGATCAGTGCGCAAACGATGCGCCCAGGATAGCGCGTCGCGAACTGGAACACGAGGCGGAGATTGCCGATTTTGCGATTGCCGTTGGGCTTGGAAGGATTGCTGGCCACGTCGCGCGCCTAGCAGCGTTGGCGGGCAGCGGCAAATGATGCGTTGCAACAAAAGCTG
>JANOZQ010000278.1:0-4853 GCA_031429555.1 Sphingomonas sp.
CGCTCCCGACCCCAGAAACGCAATCGCTAGCGGCACGGCAAGCTCGCTCGTCGTCAGGCCATATTCCTTGCGGTAAAAATCGGGCAGCCAGAAGTTCAGCAACCACCACGTCGAATCCGAAATCGCCTTGGCCACGACAATGGCCCACGTCCGTTTTTCTTTCAGGATGGCCCCATAGGGCCGCCCGTCGTCATGGAAATCTTGGCGTTCGTCCTCTTCGACATTCTCGAAACGTACATCGCGCGCCAGATACAGCCACAGCGCCAGCGTAATAAAACCGCCGACACCGCCGAAAATCAGCGCCCCGCGCCAGCCGAAATTCGCCGCCAGTGCGGGAATGAAAAAGGGCAGCGAAACCGTGCCGAGACTCGCCACGGCTGTCCCCAGCCCGAACGCGAACGACCGCTTGTCGGGCGTGAACAGCGTTGCCACTGTCTTGATCGTCAACGGTGTCTGCACCGCTTCGGTCGCGCCCAGCCCAACGCGCGCAAAAACGACATGCGCGGTCGTCACGGCCCAGCCATGCGCCATCGCGGCGAAACTCCACGCCGACACACCCGCAATCATCGACTTGCGCACGCCAAGCCGGTCGACCAGCCAGCCGGTAAACAAAAACGACAGCGCAGCGGCAAACTGCGTCACCGCCGCGAGGTTACCGAAGTCGGCGTCGGTCCAGCCCATTTCCTTCGACATGTCGGGCTTCAGGATCGCGATGATCGGCCGGTCCATCGCATTGAAAATACCCGCGACACACAGCAAGCCAAACAGCACCCAGACACGGGCGGGCGTCAATATCGTTGCCCTGCCCGTGTCCGGAACTGTTGCCATGATCAGTTACTGCCGCCGAATTTCACTTTTGCGGTAATCCCGAAATATCGGTCGGCTTCGCGCGGGATGATATAGCGGAACGAGCCGCCCGGCCCGCCGCCACCAATCGAGGAAGCAAAGCTCTGATCGAACAGGTTCTTCACCTGTGCCACGAGGCGGAACCGGTCGTCGGCACTGACAATACCAGCCGACAAGTCGACGATAGCATAGGGGTGAATTGTCCCCGCCGCACGGTTTGCTGCCGACGTGTCAAAAAACGACAGCGAACTCGACTGGTAAGACCCCTGCGCCCCCATCACGACATCAATGCCACCGCCTGTTCGCCAGCGATAGTCGGCACCAAGTGATGTCTTGAGCTTCGGCGCATAAGCAAGCGTCGTACCGTTCGGGATCGACGTCTGCCCAGGGATCTGTCTGAACGCGTCAACCTTGGCATCGGTATAGGCAAGGCCGCCTGCAATGTTCAGGTCACGTGCCGGACGCCATACGATATCGATTTCGCCCCCGCGTGTCGATACCGTGCCCGCGTTGGTGAACCGCGCCACGATCGTGGGAACGCCGCCAACATTGATCACGTCGGGATTGTTCGCCTGAAAGTTGCTATATTTCGCATAATAAGCGGCAAGGTTCAGCGTCAGCTTCCCGCCAAACAACGTATTTTTCAAACCCAGTTCATACGCATCCGAAGTTTCTGGCGCGATCGAATCGGCTCCCGCCCGCGTCAAGTTAAAGAACACGTTGAACGCCGGCCCCTTATACCCCCGCGCGAACGTCGCATACGCCGTCGAATTGTCGGTGATGTCATATTGCAGGCCTGTCTTTGAAGACCAGTTGCTGCTCGTCACCTTGTTCCGGTACGGTACGCCATTCGATGCGGCGACATTGCCGTTGGCATCAAACACGCCTTGGTCGAAATTGGGCTGAATGCCCGGTCCCGCCAGCGCCGTCACGCGGCTGTGGAACACATCAAGCTGGTCAACCGTATACCGTAACCCACCAATGACGCGGAACGAGTCAGTCACATTGATTGTCGCCTGTCCAAAGAACGCGAGGTTCTTGAACACCGAACCGAAATTCGCCGTGCCCGTCGGAAAGGTTGACGGCAGCGCGTTGACCGATCCGCACGGGATCAAACCCGTGGCACCAACTACGGCATTACACTGCGTCACGTTGCGCGTGAACGTCCGCTTCGTATCCGCATGCGAATAATAAGCGCCGATGACATAATCGACGAACTCGCCGCCCGGCGACGTCAGCCGCAATTCCTGCGAAAACGTCTTGCCCGTTTGCGGCCCAATGTCATGCGTCTGCGGCAGGCCGACATAAGCGGCGGGCAGCAGATCGCCTTCGCGGATTTCATTCTCGTCAAACCGGCGATAGGCCGTGATCGACGTAATCGTCTGTGTGCCCAGCGTCGCATCGAGCTGCGCAGAAACGCCCCAGCTTGTTTGCAGCGCCTGCGCGATCAGGTTGGTCTTGATCGTGCGCGTCTTGTCCCCGTCCAGCGTCACACCGGAAAGCGCCAGCAAGGCATTGGCCGTCGGCGCGGCAATCCCCGTCGCCGTAGAAGCCACTTCGGTGCAGCAATCGTCCTTTGCCTTGCGCCAATCGCCGATGATTGTCAGCTTCACATCATCCGAAAAGTCGACTGCCAGCGCCCCGCGCACGCCATAGCGTTCGTAGCCGTTGACATAATCGTCCGCGACTGGACCAATGTTGCGGATATTGCCGTCATATTTGCTGTAAAAACCGGTCAGTCGAAACCCGCCCTTATCGCCAATCGGAAGGTTGATCGCGCCACGCGCCCGATATTCCTGCCGGTCGAAATAGGCGACTTCGGCGGACCCCTCGAATTCCTTGGTCGGCGCCTTGGTCACGATGTTAACCACGCCCGCGCTTGCGTTCTTGCCGAACAGCGTCCCCTGTGGTCCGCGCAGCACTTCGATCCGCTCGATGTCGACCAGATCGCTGAACGCTTCGCCCGCGCGGCTATACACCACGCCATCGACCACTGCCGACACCGAAGGCTCGCCCGCCAATGAGAAGGTCGATGTGCCGACCCCGCGGAGGAACAGCGACTGGTTGATCGAAACGGCCCCTTTGCGGAACGTCAGCGACGGCACCAGATATTGCGCATTCTCGATATTGACCCCGCCTTGGTTGGCGAGTGCAACACCCGAAATCACCGAAACCGCGACCGGCACATCCTGCAGCCGCTCGGTCCGCTTCTGTGCGGTCACGACGATTTCGGCGGGCGCATCATCAGCAGCGGTGGGCGCTGGCGTCTGCGCAAAAGCAGGGGCACCCGTCAAAGCAAACGCGGCGACACTCGCCAGCATCAAAGTCTTGGTCATGTTCTCGTCCTTCCTACATGGTGCCGTCGTTGCGGCGTCATTTTCGTTTAGAAACCCAGTTCACTCATTTCGACGACACGCTTTTCGCGCGCACTGATTTCGGCCGCTGTTCCAATCGCCACAGCCATCATTCCGTCCGTTGCGGTGACTTCTACCGCGCCATTTCCTACTAATGCACTATAGAATTTCTGGTGCTCGTAAAAGGTCGAGCCGTGGTGGCTGCCCGATTTCAGCGCCGTCTCGTCGACTGCAATGTGCGTTCGTGTGGCGGCCTTGGGTTGCATGAACCCCGTGCGCGGCGAAAAAACCAGATCACCCGCCGGGATCAAGCACTCGAGCCGCGCTTCGCTCCCGACGGCCGCAATTTCTTCCTGCTGCTCCGCCCCATCACCGAACATCGACAAGTCGAGCATCGCCCGCGTTCCGTTGGCGAAATCGACGGTCGTATAGCTGTTGTCGATGATGTCGGGGGTGCGGCCATCATAACGCTCGTCAAGATGGTTCACATCCATCGCGCCCGAACAATACACGCGCACGGCTTCGGACTGCGTGATCAGCCGCATCAAATCAAAGAAATGGCAGCATTTTTCGACCATTGTCCCGCCGGTGTTCGCGCTGAAGCGGTTCCAGTCGCCGACCTTCGGCAAAAAAGGAAAGCGATGCTCGCGAATGCTCAACATCTGTAGCTTCCCGATCCGCCCGCCATGCACCTGCTCGATGAACGCCGCGGCGGGCGGCATGTAGCGATATTCCATCGCCGTCCAGAATATCCCCTGCGATTTCGCCGCACGGTCAACAATCCAGCGCGCGTCCTCAACTGTCGTCGCCAGAGGCTTTTCACAAAGGATGTTTAGCCCCGCATCAAACAGCGGTTCGAGGACCAAGCGATGCGTGTGGTTCGGGCTGGCAACAATCACCGCATCAAGCCCCGCCTTCGCCAGCGCGGCACTATCGGCATAAACCGCCGGTTCGCTGCCCAGCGCATTCTTTGCCCATTCGAGCGACCCTGCCGCCGGATCGGCAATCGCGACAATCTCGGCATCCACGGCCACACGCACGTTCTTGATGTGCTCCACGCCCATCATCCCCGTGCCGACCAAGCCGTATCGCAGCGTCAATTGCCTCTCCCCCAGCGCCTTTTATGACAGCGCTGTCTGAACACCGCAATCGCACGAAGATTGCGCAGTCCGCAAGAGGGCTCTCTGCATTGCTGCAAGACTGTTGCAAGGCTACAACACGAACCAGCAGGGAAACGAACATGGCCACACGCAACACGATCAGCGATGTCGCAAAGGCGGCGGGCGTGTCGATCAAAACAGTCAGCCGCGTGCTGAACAAGGAACGCTATGTCCGCCAGGCGACGCGCGACAAGGTCGAAGCCGCAATGGCCGCGATGGCGTTCAGCCCCAGCATTGCCGCGCGCAGCCTCGCCGGCCATCGCTCGCACCAGATTGCGCTGATCTATGACAACCACTCGCCTTATTATATTCACGCAATCCAGGAAGGCGTCTGGGCGCGCTGCCGCGACGAAGACGTCCGCATGCTCGCGCAACCCGCTGACGTCGCCTCCAAAACCATCGTGGCCGAAGTCGGCGGCTTGATCGACGAAACGCATGTCGACGGCATCATATTGTCGTCGCCCGTCACTGACTGCGCGCCTGTGCTCGCCGA
>JANOZQ010000279.1:0-10554 GCA_031429555.1 Sphingomonas sp.
TGTGGCGAACGGGTAGAGAAATCCCGACAGCAGCATCGCGGGTAGATAAAATGCCACCGCGCCCTGCAAAGCTGCCAATTGCGTTCGGGCCCGCGCCGCGATCGCGTAACCGAGCGCGAGGTGCGCTGATGCAAACAGCGGCAGGATCGCGATCAGTGCGGCGGCACTGCCACGAACCGGCAGATCGAACAGCCAGATGCCGGTCGCCATCACCGCAATGCCCTGAACTGTGCCGATGCAGACATAAGGCAGCAGCTTGCCGATGAGCACTTCGCCACGCGCGACGGGCAGCACCATCAGCGCTTCCCATGTGCCGCCTTCGCGCTCGCGCGCCAGGCTAAGCGAACCGAGCATGATCATCGCGATCATCACGGTCACGCCGATCAGGCCGGGCAGGAAGGTCCAGTCAGCGCGCGCTTGCGGGTTATAGAGGCGCTCGACGGCCAGCCCCGGTCCATCGACTTCGCCACGTTCGGCCAGCGTGCGCCAATAGGCCGCTTCGATCCGTGCCGTCGCCGCCGATGTCAGCGTCGCGTTGCTGGCATCGACCACGATCCGCAGCGGGCCGGCTTTGGCGAACGGATTGGCGAAGGTGCGCACTTCGGGCACCTCGACGCCGATGACCGCTCCACCGCGCCGCACCAGCGCCTCGGCGGTGCCGGGCGTTCCCGTTGCCACGACCACAATATTGGGCTGCTTGCGCAATTCCTTCGCCACGGTTTGGGCATTGACGAGTGTCGGCGCGGCCACCGCCACGGCAACTGCCGCATCGGGCCGGATCGCGGTGCCGAACAAAATGATCTGAAGCAGCGGCACGACGATCAACAGCGTCAGCGCGATGCGCGTGCGAAGCAGCCGTGTCCATTCGACTGCGGCGACGGCCAGAATGCGGCGCGGCGCGCTCATCGCCGCGCCTCCTCGAGAACGGCGGCTTCGAGCGAGTCTGACCCAGCAGCACTGATAACGGCAGCGGGTGTCGTCTGCGCGCCGGCGTGCCCCTGCGCGTAGAGCATGATCTGCGGAAGCCGCTCGGCCTCAGCAAGGTCATGGGTGCTGACCACCACGGCACCCCCCTCATCCGCAAACCGGGTGATCCAGTCCCAAATCGCGGCGCGCGTCACGACATCGAGCCCGGCTGTCGGCTCGTCAAGCAGCAGCAGCAACGGTGTATGCAGGACGCTGGCCGCGAACTGGACCCGTCGCGCCCAGCCGCCCGACAAGATGCCAAACCGGCGCGACGCCACCGCTTCGAGCTCGTAATGCGCTATGCCATCATCGGTCGCGCTGCGCAGCAGGCCATGGACCCGCGCGTGAAAGCGCAAATTCTCGATAACGGTCAGCTCGGGATAAAGCGCCAGCCGCTGGCTCATATAGCCGATCAGGCGGCGGTCGATGCGGCCCGCGCGGATCGCCGCGCCAAGCACCGTGCCATTGCCTGCGTCGGGAAAAACCAGCCCTGCAAGCATCCTGAGCGTCGTGGTCTTGCCGCCGCCGTTCGCGCCGACGAGACCGAGCAAGTCGCCGGGGTCGATGCGGATCGACACGTCGCGCACGGCCTTGCGACCGTCGAATGATTTTGCCAGGCCGCCGACGTCGATTACCGCTTCAGCCATGGCAATAAGCAAAGCCGCCATACATATGCTTGCTCGCCTCCGCGCCGAGGACGACGACTGTGTCGCCCGGCGCAGCCTGTGCTCTTAGCGTGTCGAGCGCTATCCAGATTGCGGCAGAACCGGTGTTGCCGATCCGGTCGGCCTGCACGAACACGCGGTCGAGCGAGAGGTTGAATTGCGCGGCCGCAAGCGCGCCGATCCGCCCGCTGACCTGATGCGGCACGACGTGACGTGCGGCCTCGATCGGAAAGCCCTGTACCGCCGCCGCGTCGCGTCCCGCATCGAACAGCCGGTGCCCCTCGGCACGGATCGCCGCAAAATCATGGTCGAAGTGGTGGGTATGGTGCTGGCGCGAAATGCCAGGGGTGCGGCCCAGCCCGAGCGCGCCGAACCATGCGGCCTTGATCGACGCGCCGTCGTCGCGCGCCGGACCGACAATGACTGCGCCCGCGCCATCGCCCATCTGCACCATGTTGACGATCTGGTCCGCGTCGTCGCCGAGCGTTTCCGGATCGAAGAACAGCGACCCTGTTTCCGATCCGACAATTGCGACCGGGCCGCTGCCCGATGTGATCAGGCCGAACGCAATCACCAGCGCATTGGCAAAGCCGGTGCATGCCTGCCGCAGCTCGACGTGCGGCCCGCCATAGCCGAGCCGGTCGGCAACGCACGCGACATTGGCAGGCAATGGCTGATCGGGCGTGGTGGTATGGCCGATGAGATACGACAGATCGCGTGGCTCCAGCGCCGCATCGTCCAGCGCTAGCTGCACCGCCTGTGCGGCAAGGTCGGCATTCGACGCACCACCGCGCGCCACTTCGTGCCGCGTGTCGAAATCACGGCACAGATGGCGGCCGTTGATCGCCAGCCGCGCCGCGATTGCCGTCGCTTCGCGTGTTCGAGAGAAACCGAACCGGTGTTGCATCATCGCGATCAAATCTGTGGTCGCGACTTCGCGTCCAGGAAGCGCCTGACCGGTGCCGAGCACACCGATCCGTCCCTTCGAGAGCCAGGGCGGCGCGCTCATGCGCGGAGCAGCCCGTGCGGCAGCCTGCAAATGTCTGCCCGCAATTTTGACGGATCGACGGCAAGCGCTTCGAACGCGTCGTCGGCAAGCATCAGCACACTCGCTAGCGCCTCCCGCGCCGATTGTGCGACATCTTCGAACAGGCGACCATCGGCGCGCGCCAGGACGAGCGACCGGCTGAGCCGGACGTGTCGGGTTTCGTCCGAACGGATGCGCGCGAGCATGTTCGCCACGGCCCGATCGCCCGTAACCGGAGACGTGGGCCGAAGCAGCCTGCTGAGGATCGTACACACACCGGCGTCGATTGCGGCAACCCGCGCCAGATGCGCCAGCGTCGAACCGCGTCCCAGATCGATGTGAAAACGTCGCGCGGCCCGGCGCAAGGCCGCCGTCGGCACGACAGGCAAGCTCGCGGCCAGGACGTGCAGCATGCCATCATGCACACGCTCCTCTTCGGCAATCGCCCTGAGCGCCGCCGCCGTCGCCGGATCGCCATCGCGCGATGCCAGCCCGTCGAAAGCAAGCGCCGCTGCTTCCTCGCCGCAGCCGAGCAGCGGAACCAGCCGCGCGAGCGCACGCGCAGCCCGATCATCAAGCGTGATGTCCATCATTTGCACGGCAAAAGATGTTTGGCGCGCTTTGAAGCAATGGGTCGTGAATGCCGTCGTCATCGTTTCGCACGCGCTCCGCGCTGTTCAAAGGTTGTCAATCTGCTTACCGGTTCGCAGAGGCAGAGCGCGCGGTTACACCTCGCGCTTGTAACCAAAGTGCAACCGATTACGAAAGATACATAGATTGGCATCGGACGAAGCAGCATTGCAATCGCTGATGCAGGCGAGCCTGACGGGCGATGCGCGCGCGCATCGTGCACTGCTCGTTGCGCTACTGCCGGTCCTAAGGCGCTATTTTGCAAGGAAAGTTTCGAACGATGCCGATGTCGACGATCTGGTGCAGATGACGCTCATTGCAGTTCACGAACGCCGCGACACTTACGACCCGGCGCGACCGTTCAGTCCGTGGCTGTTCGCGGTCGCACGCTACAAAATGGTCGATCAGTTCCGCCGAACGCGGAGCCATGTGGGGCTCGACGACATCGGCGAGATCGCCGACAAGCATGATTTTAGCGAAGCGGTAACGGCGCGGCTGGATGTCGAGGCGCAACTGGCGACACTAACAGCCAAACAGGCCGCAGCCGTGCGTGCAACAAGGATCGAGGGACTGAGTGTTGCCGAAGCCGCCGAACGCGACGGCATCTCACAGTCCGATGTCAAAATCTCGGTCCATCGCGGGTTGAAAGCGCTGGCAAAGCGGGTGCTTGGCCAGTGACGGATGCTGACATGCTTATCGACCGGCTGGTCGCGCAACACCAGCCAACGCCCCCAAACGGGCTACCACGCCGCATTGCAACCTCGACGCTGCTCGGGGCGGCGGTCACACTCGTCCTCATCATCGCTTGGGGCCTTCGACCCGATATCGCGGCGGCGAGCGCAACCTCGCGTTTCTGGGTAAAGCTCGGTTTTGGGGCAGGATTTGCTATCGTCGGGCTGGCCGGACTGCTGATACTCTTCAGACCTGAACGCCCCACGCCGCAGCGGCTCTGGCTCGCTGCGATCCCGGTCGCAGTCGTTGTCGCGGCAGTGTTCGACGAAGCCTCAACGGTGTCGGCCACCGAACTGACCACCTTGTGGCTGGGTAAGACAGCCCTTGTATGCCCATTTGCGATCGTTGCCCTCTCGGTCGTCCCCACCATCGCACTCATCCGGGCGGGCCGTCGCTCAGCACCAACACGGCTCAGGCTGACGGGCGGCGTCATCGGACTCGCGTCAGGCGGCCTAGCGGCGACGTTATATGCGTTACACTGTCCAGAAAACGGGATGATTTTTGTCGCCACCTGGTATCTTTTGGGCATCGTGCTGACCACGCTGATCGGCGCGATCTGCGGCCCGCGTTTGCTCAGGTGGTAAATGGCTATGGCGCTAACCAGCGCAAGGCCTGAGCCGCCAACATCGGGGACGTTCGATCGGCCAACCGACGAGATCGGCAAGGCAGTCGCGCGGTTTGGGACGACGGTTCTCGCGGGGTCGGCCTGGTCCAGCTATAACCAGATACGCACCGCGAGCAGCAGCGGCGATGGCGGATCACGCGACTGGGGTGGTGGCAGCGGCTGCGGCGGCGGTGGATGTGGAAGTTAAGCGACCGTCGGTGCAGATCGCAAAGAATTCGGCCGGACGGATCACGCCCCCGGTAACCTTTCTAAAAGATTAACCGAACTACGCTCTGAGCTCGTGAAAGTTCGGGACCGGGCGCACCCGAGCTGATCTACACGATGTTCCAGCCTCGTTGCATGCTCGCGCGTAGCCGTTGGTTTCTTGTGCCCAAAATGGGAGAACTATAATGTCGCAACCAGTCAAACTATTGCAGGGTCTTGTCTTGTCAGCCCTTATCGCTCTTGCCGCCGCTCCTGCCCATGCCGATCTTCGTCAAGTCACTGTACGGGTCGACAATTTGGCGCCAACAAACAGCGTCAGCTTTGCGCCGCTTCGCTTCGCTTTCAATAACGGTACATTCGACGCTTTCAACGAAGGTCAGGCGGCCAACGCAGCGACGGTTTCGATCGCCGAAGGAGGAAGCGGCAGCGCCTGGTTTCCGGCGTTTGCGGCGGCCGATCCCACTGCTGTATTTGGATCAACGATGGGTGCTTTGACGCCCGGGGCCAGCTTCATCACCCAGACATTTCTGGTCGATACCACGCTCAACCCGTTTTTCACATTCGCCGCTATGGTCCTGCCCAGCAACGACTTCTTCATCGGCAATGACGACCCGATGGAATATCGGCTGTTTGATGCCGCGGGCAACCTTCTGATCGGCAACATTGACCAGTCGGCGAGTGACATCTGGAATGCGGGATCAGAAGCCTTTGACCCGGCCAATGCGGCGTTTGTTGTTGGTGGCAACAATGCAGGCCGTACCCCCGAAAACGGCGTCGTTAGTTTCAATTTCACCGAGCTTGCCCGCTTCAACGGGCTAACAACAGCGGCGGGTTACACCTTCAACAGTCGTTTGCTGGCCAATACGGCGATTTACCGGATTTCGTTCTCGTCAGTTGCCGCCGTGCCGGAGGCAGCAACGTGGTCACAAATGATCGTTGGCTTCATGCTTGTCGGCGGCGTCCTTCGCCAACGTCGTCAAATTCAGTCGTCCTTGCGGGTCGCATAGCAAGGTGTGGCACCGGCGTCGCTCACCCCCCGTAGTGACGCCGGTACTACCGCAGTACCCCTGATTTCCTGAGCACATCATAGGTCGCAATGGTGCTGTCAGAGCAAGTTGCCTCGGGCTGCGACGAACTGCTAGCGCTGCTGCATGCGCCGTTACAAACCCAGGCCTGCCAGCCCTTTTCGCTAGTTTGTTACTGTCAAAGCAACGGGGCAGCACTTTTCCAAGTTAGTTATCCCGTTTGGGTGCGGCTCGATTGGCATGATTTGTTCTTTATCCGATCCGCTTTCGTTTCAGTCGAAAGTAGTCACCGGCATGTGCAATAGACGTTTCCGGCAGGCAAACGAACCAGTTCCTGGTTGGCTTGACAGTGCCGGTCTTACAGTGCCCTACCATCCATGAGCTGGCCCCTGCCAACTCTCGAAGCAAACGACGCTGCAATCAGCGTTGCTACTAACCACGCACTCGGTTGAGGCGGATTGTTTCGCACAGGAAGGCAAAGGCGCAGACTTTGAACGCGAGCATAGCAGGATTTGTCAGTTTGGCGCTGGCTTTCATGCTCTGACCGTCAACAACATATTGGCCGACCCAGCCTTGACTGCCCTTTGGTTGCATTTCGCGAACGAGCATCTGGTTGAGTTTGCTCGGTTCACCAGAGGTCAATCGTTCGTCGATGACGGTTGCACACCAATTTGCGCTGGTCGGGCACTTGGCGACCCGAACCGTCGCGCTGCCGTCTTGGGTGCGCCAGATGCCGTCAAGATTTTGCGCTAACTGAGCAAGTGCACTGTTTGAAGACAGCGATGCGATTGTGAGCGCCAAAGCGGTGAATGATTTGCACATGAGAGTTTCCTCTTGATCTTCGACCAAGCGAGCTATTTCAAACAAGCGTCGAGGATGTGTGGAGACTGGCTTCAGATGGTAACGAGCGCGCCGTGAACAGGCGGTCATACCGCGCCTCGAAATCGGCGAACTCGGTGCCGCACCATTTGTCCCACCAGCGGAAATAGAGGGCGTAATTGCCGCCAACCATCTGGTGATGAAGGTAGTGATGAAGCCCCGGTGTCTTCCAGCGGATAACGGGCAAGCGGTTCCAATTGGCCGGGTAAACTTCATATCCCAGATGCCCGATCACGTTGAACGCGATCTGCCCAAAACCGTAGACCGCAAGCGCGATTGGATCCCACGGCAGGAATATTAGCGGCGGCAACGTCGGCAATCCGTTGAGGCTTTGCACGACCGCTTCGAGGGGGTGAAAGGAGTAAGCGGTGAAGGGCGTCGGATCGTGACTTTCATGATGAAGGCTGTGGAAGCAGCGAAACAGTTTGGGATGGTGCATCGCCCGATGCGTCCAGTAAAAACATGTGTCTTCGATGGTGAAGAGCAGGAAAGTAAGCACGACCGCCCAGACCCATCCACCGACACCTGTCGCGGGCGTCATGTTGGCCATGATCTGGGTTGAATTGGTCACAATGTAGATCGATACCGCCGACATAACGATCTGGCTCGAAAGGCTGAATGTCAGCTCGCGCCCGATCTGCGACAGGCGTGGCCAGCGGTGCCGCGCAATGTGTCGGCACTTCATCCAGCGATGAACGCCAATCCAGAACAATCCGAACGCCACAAAGGCGTAGAGCAGATAGTCTGCCATATCGCTCAGGATCGACATCAGGATTTCGGTGCGTGCCGCGTTTGATGAAAGCGCCGGGTTTGCGATCAGGGCCGCCACCCCGCCGAGTCCCCCCAGAATAGCCCAGCCGACCGATACCCGTTTCCCGTTTATGAATTTCGTACTGACCACCGCGAAACTCCTTGCGGGATGGCCTATGGCGGCGGCTTGTGCAGCCAGTGTGGAGTTTGCGTTGAAGAAGGCACGAGGCGAACTCGGCACTCTCTCAACCCTGTTTCCACATGATCTCGACATGGGGATCGCATCGGTCGCCCGATCGACTTAGATGTAGATTCAAAGGCCAAGGTCACAAGATGGACAATGCGCTGATCCTCGTTGCAGAAGATGAACCCGAAATCGCGGCGATCCTGACGTCTTATCTAGAGCGCAACAATTTTCGAACCGTGACAGCCGCCGATGGCGATACGGCCTTAATGCATCATCAGATGCTGAAGCCGGATCTCGTGCTGCTGGACGTCCAAATGCCCAAGCGAGACGGTTTTTCAGTTCTGACCGAAATTCGCCGACGTGGAAATACACCGGTCATTATGGCCACTGCGCGCGCAGAAGACCTCGATAAGCTGTCTGCGCTCCGGGTGGGGGCCGATGATTATGTCGTCAAGCCGTTCAACCCGATGGAAGTGGTGGCGCGCGTCAAGGCAGTTTTGCGGCGTACCCATAGCGCGCAAGGCGATCAGGCCATCATCCGCGTTGGCATGGTCGAGATCGACACGGTCTGCTATGTAGTCGATGTCAATCAGGGCAGCGCCAATATTCGGCTGGAACTGACGCTCACTGAATATCGCTTGCTTGAACATATGGCGCGCGCGCCACGCCGCGTGTTCAGCCGGGCCGAACTTGTCGATGCCTGCATGCCCGAAAGCGAAGCGCTTGAACGCACGGTCGATAGCCATGTCAGCAACCTGCGCCGCAAGCTTTCGGACGCAGGAGCCGCGGGGCATTGTGCGGTGGTGCGCGGAGTTGGGTATCGGTTGCTCACAGAATGAGGCGTTTCTTTTTGCCCCGAATGTTCAGAGGGTGGCACCGCACGCGCCGTCGCTGGCCACTCACCCGGCAGATTGCGATCCTGTTTGCGGCTTTGATGGTCGCCAATGGCATTCTGATTTCGACCACGCTGGATTATTGGGGCGCCTATCAAATTGAAACGCTAGTCGCGAAGATGTCACCGCAAGCAAGACAAACCTACAGGCGCTTCGAACAAGGCAATTACCTGCCGACTCCGGAAGAAATGAAGGTGTTGAACGACGAGTTCCTGCCGCTTCAAGACCAGTTGAACAGCGACATGAACACGGCGCTCTATGTGATGATCGCGCTCGCCGGCTTGCTGACGATGGGTCTAGGCTATCTGATATTGGGACGTCTCGGCCGCGGATTGAGCAGTGTAGCATCGGCAGCACGCCAAATCGCAGAAGGCGACCTCACTGCACGAGCGACCCAAGTCGGCTTTGCATCGCGCGAAGAAACGCAATTAATTGGCGATTTCAACAGCATGTCAGTGGCGCTCCAACGGGCTGAGCGCGAACTGGCGGAGAGCACCGCGTCGATTGCGCATGAATTGCGGACACCGCTCACCATTTTGCGCGGGCGCCTGCATGGGATCGCAGACGGCATCTTCGCGCTTGAACCGAAGGAAGTGCAGGGGCTCCTTTATCAGGTCGAAGGGTTGGGAAGATTGGTTGACGATCTTCAGACGCTCAGCCTCGCCAATTCGCGGCGGCTCAGTCTGGCGCTTGAACACACCAATTTGGGCGACGAAGTCCAACGGGTTCTCGCGTCGATGGGTCCGGACTTGGCGGCAGCGGGGCTGGAACCCGTGCTTTCTCTGCGCGCGGCCCCGCTCGTTGCAGACGGCGCACGCGTGCCGCAGATTATTTCGGCAGTACTCGCCAATGCGTGTCGCTATGCGCCGCACTCGGGCATCCTTCGCATAACGACACGGTCCGATGGCGTGATGGCGATATTGGAAGTCGTCGATCATGGCCCCGGTTTGCCCGAAGGCGCAGAGGCTTTGGTTTTTGATCGCTTCTGGCGCGGTGAAGCGTCGCGCAGCCGCAATAGCGGCGGATCGGGTCTTGGTCTTTCAGTCGTGCGTGCCATTGTCGAAGCACACGGTGGCTGCGCGACCTTGGGCAATCATGCTGGTGGTGGTACCCTGTTTGAGATGCAATTGCCCAACAACAAAAAGTGATACGAAGCACCTGTCGCTTAACACGCTCTCGACACAAGCCAGACAGAGTCTCCATCACCAACGTCTAACTCATTTCTGTCGCCAGGCATTTTGCTTCGCGCAGTTATTCCATGGAGTTAGACGATGAAAGCAGTTCTTACGGGGGTGGTGGCAGCTCTCCTTTTCGCACCCGTCGCGGTTCAAGCCCAAGATACCGAGCGCAACCCCCTCGCTGGGGCACATATCGGCGTTGACGTCGTTAGCGACTCGCTCGAAGCCAATCAGCCGACGAGCACGCGCGACGCGGATCGCCGAGGCTTTGGCGGTCGCATCAATGCTGGCTATGACGTAGTTCTCGGCAACATCGCGCTGATCGGCGCAGAAATTGGTGTCGGAAAGGGAGGTCGCACCGTCGATCAGGCTTCGCTTTCTGGCGGGCGGTATCGGGTCGATCCAGGTCTGACCTACGATGCCACTGCGCGGCTTGGGATTGCGCCCGGCGGCGGGTTCGCGCTCTATGGCCGCGCAGGCTATCGCTGGCTCAAGACCGAGCAATCAGTGTCCGGCCAGACGCTGGGCAATTTCAGCCGCAAAGTGACCGAAAAGGGCTTCACTTATGGCGGCGGCGCGGAATATGCCGTGTCATCGGCTGTCTCGCTTCGCGCCGAATTCAACCGCACAAATTTCAGCCGCGATCTACGCCAGAACAAGATCTCGCTGGGTGCCGCTTTCCGCTTCTAAACGGCGCGGATTGAACTCCGCTGCCAACCGAGCTGTCGATCGCTTCTAGGTGATCGGCAGCTCGGGTTACTCCTAAACTTAGCGTATCCGGAGCAATGGCTGT
>JANOZQ010000280.1:0-2272 GCA_031429555.1 Sphingomonas sp.
GTCAGCGTCCCCGCCTGGTTCGCGCCGAACTGGATCGTCTGATAGGTTCCCGCAGCTGCGAATGCGCCCGGCGCAAACAAGTAATTCACCGAGCTCAACGGTGAAGCCGGAAAGGCGACGCCAAAAGCAACCAGGTCAAAAATTGCGCCTGGGCTGGTCTGGAACGACGTGGCGCCGCACGGGATCGCCCCCGAAACCGAGCCCGTCACCGAACAATTGCTCAGGTTCGCAGCCGCGACATTGACCGTTGTCGTGATGAACGACGGTGCGGTGTACGAAAAACCGCCCGTAATCTGATCGTCGTTCGGGCCCGCCGGAAATGAAGACAGCGCCCGAAAATCATAGCGGACGGCCGCTTGTGCGGGAAAAATGGCCAGATAAGCGGCGGAAACACAAAGCAGTATTTTTTTCATCTCGATTACCCCGTCAGAATGAGTGCCCGAAAATGGGCTGAAAGATTGTTGCGATCCGGTCACCGAGGCTGTCTTCGTCATTCGACGCACTCCTGTCTTGACGGGAAAATGCCCGAATTGCCGCGCAGGAGCGCGTCGCAAATTGTTGCAAATCGTCGCAAATGATCCTCGGAACGCGCGCTATTCTGCCGTTAACCCGATTTCGTCATCTTCGGTGCGGGTCTCTGTCGAGCAAGTGCGACAATTTCCGAATCGTCCGGCCAGCGCTTGATGATCCGGTCTGCGATCCATGCGGACGCCCATCGCTCGCCGCATGTGTCAGCGGCGTTTAACAACGCGAGCAAGCGCGGACGGTCACCTGCACTACTCGCAAGAAAGGCCGCCCAGCTGTTTTCGGGAGCGGGCCGTTGGCGTTCGTCTTCGGTCGATAATTGTATCGCGTGGGCAAGCATTGCCGCCACTCCGCCTTTCGCCAGCGATGTTTTCAGGGGTGTCGCCCGCCGCAGTTCGGGCACAATGCCGCGCAGGCGGTCACGCGCGTCGAGTTGTTCGAGGTAACCGGCAATGTCGCCGTCGCCGAGCACGGCATGACTTAAAAAATCACGCGCCAAAGCATTGTCTGGATAGCGCCCGACAAGGCTTTGCAGACGGCGCACCCCCTCGTCATCATCCCGGCTCAGCCACATCAGCCACGACTGATTGAGTTCGAGCGGCAGCGGCCCGACATCCATCAGGCGCGCCGCATCATGTGCCCGCTGCGATGCGGCATATTCGCCGTTTTCGGCCAATGCGTTGCCATACCAGATATGCGTCAGGACATCGTTTGGCGCGAGTTCCAATGACCGTTCGAACGCGCGGCCCGCCGCGACCGTGTCACGCGCCCAGAAGAAATAATAGGAACCCAGCGCCCGGTGCGCGCTCGCCAGGGCCGGATCGATGGCCAACGCACATTCGGCGGCGTGGTGCGCCTTGGGATAGCTCTCCGCATAGCTTGTCGCACCATATTCACTCAGGAGAATGTAGGTGTCGGCCAGCCCTGCATAGGCAGGCGCGAAACCGGGGTCGGCCGCAATGACAGCTTCATACGCCGCAACGGCTTCGCGCATGCCGTCGCCGCTGCGTTGTGCCCACGCACTGCGGGCGCGCATAAAGAGTGCCGCCGTTGCGGGATCGTCAGGCAATTTGCGCGGTGCTTTCGCGGGTTCGGTAGCGATGGGTGTCACGCTCTGTCCCGCTGCCCACGCATCCAGGTCGGTCGTATAGGCAAAAACCGTTGAAGTCTTGCCGCCGGGCATCCGCCGCACGGGCATGCCGCGTTCGGCGGCCCAGCGAATCGCAGTCGTCCGGTCGCGCCCGAAATGCGCGCCGATTACTTTCCAGCCATCCAGACGCTGATTACCGTTTGCCATCGCGACCCCGCAGTGCAGCATAACGCCGAGATATGAACGCCGCGACAAGATTCGACCGCGCGGCGCGCACTGCCTTGCTGCCCCTATCGACCCTCGCTATGGCCTTGCCATGCAGCATCCCGTCCGTATTGCGCCGTCGATTCTCAGCGCCGATTTTGCGCGGCTGGGTGAAGAAGTTCGCGCGATCGACGAAGCGGGCTGCGATTGGGTCCATGTCGATGTGATGGACGGGCATTTCGTGCCCAATCTGACCATCGGCCCAATGGTCGTCAAAGCCCTGCGCCCGCACACGAAGAAAATCCTCGACGTCCATCTGATGATCGCGCCGGTTGATCATTTTCTGGACGCCTTTGCCGAGGCCGGGTCGGACATCATCACGGTCCATGCCGAAGCGGGCCCGCATACGCACCGGACGGTCCAGCATATCAAGGGGCTGGGCAAAAAGGCTGG
>JANOZQ010000281.1:0-1901 GCA_031429555.1 Sphingomonas sp.
ATCGGGCTTGGTGGCAACCACCGGCGGTTTTGTCGTCGTTGCGGTCGTCGGTCGGACGATGGCAGTCGTCGCTGGTTTGGGTGTCGCGACAACCGGCGTCACGGCGGCGGGTTCGGTGCTTGCCTCGGGTGTAAGTCGCGCCTCGATCCGTTTGATCGCTTCATCCTGTTGCCGGTTGCGGAACTGGGCCTGTTCGATTTGTCCGGTCAACGCGGCAAGGCTTTTTTCGAGCGCATCTACGCGCAATGTCAGGTCGGCAATCGGTGCGGTTGCGGGTGATCCTGCGGCCGTTCCGGGCGCCGCCACGCCGCTTTCGGGCTGCACGGGCACACCTTGCGGAAAGACGGTCCGCTGCACAGCCTTCATTTCCTTTTCAAGCTTGCCGACCCGAAGGTCGATGCCGCCCGTTTGTGCTAGCGCCGTGCCGCCAAACGACACGCTCGCCAGAAGCGTCATTATCCCCAATTTCAATTGCATAAAACCGTCCCCACTCGAAATGTTTTTATAGCGCCGGTGTGCCACCCGTGGTCACTGGTGCCGCAACCACCGGCGCCGTTACGATAGGCGGACGTGCCGCCAGTGCAGTGGCACTGATGCCGACATCCTTGATCGATTTTTCTGCCGTGCCCAATGGCGCTACCTCGCGTCCGCCCACTGTCACTTTGAGGCCATCGGGCCGCCCCGTCAGGATCATCGGATTATTCGCATCGGCGGGCACCGTATAGCGCTCGCCCGTCGCCATTTCTTTCTCGAATAGCTTCGTTTTGGAGGCATCGTAAATGCGCAGCCAAACCGGCGCTGTTGCCGTCAAAACAACTTCCCCTGTTGCGGGGGCTGTTGCGGCAGGCGCGGTGGGCGTGGGATTTGTTGCCACGACTGTCGGCGCTGCTTCGGGTGTCTCGCTTGGCAGCGGTGTAACCGAATCCGGTCCCCAGTAATTCGACCGCCATGTCCAGTATCCAACCGCCAGCACCAGTGCCAGAATAGCTGCGGTCCACGCCAGCAACCGCGACGGCACGCGCGACGGGTCAGTTGGTTCGTAGGGCATGTTCCCGTGAGCCATCGGGTCTTCGCGGCCTAGATCCTGACGCAATTGCGCGATCAGGGGGACTTCGTCCGCGCCAACCGCTCTGGCATAGGAACGGGTAAAGCCCAGCGCGTAAGTCTGCGACGGCAATGCCGCGTAATCGCTACGCTCGATGGCTTCGAGATGGCGCAAGGGGATGCGCGTTTTGGTGCCGATGTCGTTGAGATCCAAGCCCGCAGCCTCGCGCATCACGCGAAGGCGTTCGCCCACGCTTTGCGGGAACAGGCCAGCTTCTGGCAGTTCTGCATCGACCATATTTTCATTCTCTCCCCGCCCTTGCGCGACCATTCGGCGGTGTGCTGTTGTCTCAAATCGCAAGGGGTGCTGTCAACTGAACGTATGTCCTGCTGTTTTCGCTCCCTTGTCAGGCAATTTCGACATAATTTTCACGCGCCCAATCGGTGAGAACGGTGCGTAGGTTGCGGTGCTTGGCGCCCAGAAAGCCCTGCATTTCCGAGCGCAACGATGCGGCATCGAGCGAACGGATCATCGCTTTCACGGGACCAATCGCCGCTGGCGTAATCGACAGACGGTCGATGCCGAGACCGATTAGCGCCATGGCTTCCAAAGGACGACCGCCCATTTCGCCGCAGACGCCGACCGGAACGTCATGCGCTTTTGTATCGCGCACGATCCGCGCCAGAAAGCGCAGGATGGCGGGGCTCAACCAATCATAGCGTTCGGCCAGTTTCGGATTGGCGCGGTCCGCCGCGAACAGAAACTGGGTCAGGTCATTGGTGCCAATCGACAGGAAATCGAGATTGGGGAGCAGCACGTCGAGCATTTCGGCAAGCGCAGGCACTTCGAGCATGGC
>JANOZQ010000282.1:0-4969 GCA_031429555.1 Sphingomonas sp.
TCGTCGCCGCGGCATGTTCAACCAGGCGATGGGCACGTCGCAATATGCGCTGGGCTGGCGCGACTATAATTATCGCGGCCACCGGCTGGTCGGGCATCAGGGCGCAGTCATGGGCTACCGTGCGACCGTGCTGTTCGATCCGGTCAAACAGTCGGGCATTGCCCTCCTGTGGAATTCGCAGAGCGGGCGTCCCGTGGGCATCCAGCTTGAATTGCTTGACCGGCTTTATGGATTCCAGCGGCAGGATTGGCTGGGGCTGGACAAGGTGCAACCCGCGCCCGTGGCCGACGAAGAGGCTGGCTAGACCGCGCCTCATCCAAAGCTAAAAGGCGGGAATGAAATGGATTCTCGCTCTTGTCGTCACGCTCGCCGCCGTTGGCGCATTTCTATACACCCGCTCGGGTCCGGCGCTGCTCGACACGCTTGACCGACTCTGGCCAGGCGAGCACAGCACACAGATCGTCAAGGCCATGCCCTTTGGCAAGCACGGGCAAACCCTTAACGTCTGGCGCAAGGGTGACGCCAAAGCAGCGCCTGTGCTGATATTTTACTACGGCGGCGGATGGGTCAAAGGCTCGGCAGACGACTACGGCTGGGCCGCGCGTGCCTATGCGTCGAAAGGGTTCGTCGTCGTCGTCCCCGATTACCGCAAAGTGCCGGAAGTGCGCTTCCCCGCCTTCGTTCAGGATGCCGCCGACGCGGTAAAGTGGACGGAAGACAATATCGCCAAATATGGCGGCGACCCCAATCGGATTGCTATTGCGGGCCATTCGGCAGGCGCGCATTCGGTGGCGATGCTCGCGCTAGACCCGCAATGGCTGGCCGCAGCGGGCGCGCCGGGCTCGGTCAAAGCAGCAGTCGGCCTGTCCGGCCCCTATGACTTCTATCCCTTCACTGGTCGCGCCGTGGCGGCGATGGGCCAGTGGCCGAAACCTGCCGAAACCCAGCCGCTCACCTACGCCCGCAAGGATGCGCCGCCGATGATGCTGGTGACGGGCACGGCCGACACGACCGTACGCCCGAAGAACGCGCGCAACCTGTTCAAGGCGTTGAAAGCCGTTGGTGCGGATGTTGTTGAAATGGAATATCCCGGCCAAGGCCATGAGGATATTGCGATGGCGCTCTCGCGGCCGTTTCGCGGCAAGGCGACGGTGCTTGATGACAGCAGCGCGTTTTTGATGACGCATCTGAAGGAGCGGAAATGAGCTACACGCTGATCACGGCAAACCGGAATTATTCAAGCTGGAGCCTGCGCCCGTGGGTATTGATGAAGACGCTGGGCATACCATTCAACGACCGCATCGAGCCGTTTCAGGAAGACAGCAATTACGCGGCGTTCCGCGCGTTTTCACCGACCGGGCAAGTGCCCTGCCTGATCGACGGCGACACGACCATCTGGGACTCGCTCGGCATCACGCTCTATCTCGCTGATCGCCACGATGGCATCTGGCCAACTGACCCCGCTGCACGCGCCTTGGCGATGTGCGCGGTTACCGAAATGCACGGTGGTTTCGGCGCGCTCCGCAACGATTGCACAATGAATGTCGGCGTCCGCGTCACTCCAAACTCCATGCGCCCTGCCCTTGCTCGCGACGTCGCGCGCATTGGCGAATTGTGGACCGAAGGGCTAACCAGATTCGGTGGCCCGTTCCTCGCTGGCCCCAAATTCACCGCCGTCGACGCATTTTTCGCTCCGGTCGCTTATCGCGTCCGCACTTATGACTTGGATGTCGGCGCGGCAGGGCAGGCATGGGTCGACATGATCCTCACCACGCCCGCCATGCAGCAGTGGGAGGCCGAAGCCCTCGCCGAAAGCTGGCGTGAGGTCGGCCATGAGGACGACCTCAAAGCCTGCGGGAGCATCACGGCGGATTACCGCACGGGTTGATTGCCGCGCGCTTCCGGTCCTAAGGCAAAGCATGGCCAGCCGACCGCGCACTTTATACGAAAAAATCTGGGACGATCATGTTGTTGATCGTCGCCCTGACGGCACCTGCATCGTCTATATCGACCGCCATCTCGTCCACGAAGTGACCAGCCCGCAGGCGTTCGAAGGTCTCCGTCGCGAGGGCCGCGCAGTCCGCCGGCCCGATCTGACTCTCGCTGTGCCCGACCATAATCTGCCGACGACGCCGCGCATCGATGCGGCGGGCAAGCGGATTGCCATTGCCGATCCCGAAAGTGCGCAGCAACTGGCGATGCTCGAAAGCAACGTCGCGGCATTCGGCGTGCCCTATATCGACGCGACCGCCGCAGCGCAGGGCATTGTCCACGTCGTAGGCCCCGAACAGGGGTTCACGCTGCCCGGCACGACGCTCGTCTGCGGGGACAGCCACACCGCCGCGCACGGAGCACTCGGTGCGCTGGCGTTCGGCATCGGCACCAGCGAAGTCGAGCATGTCCTGGCGACGCAGACGCTCCAGCTCGCCCCGTCAAAAACGATGGAAGTGCGCGTTGACGGAACGCTCGGCTTCGGCGTCAGTGCCAAAGACGTTGTCCTCGCCATCATCGGCAAGATCGGCGCGGCGGGCGGCACCGGCTATGTCATCGAATTCACCGGCTCGGTCATCCGCGATTTAAGCATCGAAGGGCGCCTGACGGTCAGCAACATGGCCATCGAAGGCGGTGCGCGATCCGGCCTGATCGCACCCGATGACAAGACGTTTGATTATCTCAAGGGCCGCCCGATGGCCCCGACGGGCGCGGACTGGGACGCCGCCGTCGCCTACTGGCGCACCCGGCCGAGTGACGCGAATGCGGTGTTCGACAAGACCGTCATCCTCGACGCCGCCGACATCGGCCCCAATGTCACTTGGGGCACCAGCCCCGAGGACGTCGTCGCGATCACCGGCACCGTGCCCGATCCGATGAGCTTTGCCGACCCCAGCAAACAGGAAGCCGCCGCGAAATCGCTTGCCTATATGGGCCTGACCCCGGGCATGCGGATGACCGATGTTGCGGTCGAAAATATCTTCATCGGCAGCTGCACCAACAGACGAATCGAAGACCTCCGCGCCGCGGCTGCCGTGATCAAGGGGCGGCGCAAAGCAGACGGCGTCAAATGGGCCATCGTCGTGCCGGGATCGGGATTGGTCAAAGCACAAGCCGAAGCCGAAGGCCTCGACCGCATTTTCATCGAAGCCGGCCTCGAATGGCGCGAACCCGGCTGCTCGGCGTGCCTCGGCATGAACCCCGACAAGGTTCCAGCTGGCGAACGCTGTGCATCGACGAGCAACCGCAATTTTGTTGGGCGACAGGGGCCGGGCGCACGAACGCATCTCGTTTCGCCTGCGATGGCGGCAGCGGCGGCGGTGACGGGGCGACTGACGGATGTTCGGGCGTTGATCGGGTGAGGCGCTCGTCAAAAATATCGCTACCTATGCGATCTCCTGAGGACGTAATCCCGCATTTGGGAAAGCCGTCGCATTGGAAAACGGGGCGCTCCGCCAAGGAGCTTGCGCAGTCCTGGTTCTACGCCAAGGGATTTCCTTCTCCGATCGCTGCACTTTTTGCGCAGTCAGATGCCTTTAAGGACGCTGAGTTCCTTGACGGCTGGCTGGAACGGGAGACCGACCTAAGAGACGCGCGCGGCACGCCCACTCAAACGGACATGCTCGGGCTGATCGGGACAGCATCGGGTCTTGCCGTTCTCGGCATCGAAGCCAAGGTCGATGAAAGCTTTGGCCCCGTCGTGTCAGAATGGCTGACCGATGGCAGCACCGGCAAAGTTGATCGCCTGAAGCATTTGACAGCGATTTTTCAGGTCAGCCCAGCATCGATCACACACCTTCGTTATCAGCTGTTTCATCGCACGGCTGCGGTGATTTTAGAAGCCAAACGCTTTAGAACCGACAAAGCCATACTCATCATTCAGAGCTTCTGCCCTCGCAAGACCGGGTTAAGCGATGCAGCAGCGTTCTTTGATATGATCGGATTGGCGGGATTTACATCTGACAGGTTAATCGGTCCGAAGCGGTTTGATGGGGTCGATCTCTGGGTGGGCTGGGCGGCGGACAGTGTTTGGAATTCGTTTTTTGACCAGCCGGGAATCGAAGATTTTCCGGACTGCGATGAACCAGTTGCTGATCAAGGCGCATCATGACTTCGAACATTATCTTCGTCCTCAATGGCCCCAATCTCAACCTGCTCGGCACGCGCGAGCCGGCGATTTATGGGCATGATACGCTTGACGATATTGCCGGGCGGCTCGAGGATCAGGCGCGCGGCCTGGGGCTGACCATCGACATGCGCCAGTCGAACCATGAGGGGCATCTGATTGATTGGCTGCACGAGGCGCAAGCGGTGGGCGCAAAAGCGGTGCTCCTCAACGCGGGCGGATATACGCACACATCGATAGCGATCCATGACGCAATCAAGTCGATCAAGGTTCCGGTCATCGAAGTGCACCTGTCTGACCCGCACAAGCGCGAGGCGTTCCGTCATTTGAGCTATGTCGGCATGGCCGCGAACTGCTGTTTTGCAGGCCACGGCGCGGACAGTTACACGCTGGCGCTGGACGCGGCGGCAAAGCTCTGACATTTGGGCTTAAACGAATTGGGGTGCACACATGGCCGATACCAAGGGCGCGATGCAGGTTGATACCGCGCTGATCCGGCAGCTTGCCGAGCTGCTCGACGAAACAAAACTGACCGAGATCGAAGTCGAGGACGGCGCGCGCAAGATCCGCGTTGCCCGAACAATGACGGTTGGCGCGGCAGCTGCGCCGGTAGCGCATGCGCCCGCCGCTGCTGCGCCTGCCGCCGAAGCATCCGCGACACCGAACACGGCCAATGCCGTCAAATCGCCGATGGTGGGCACTGTCTTTCTTGCCGCCGAACCCGGTGCGAAACCCTTTGCGGGCGTGGGCGACACCGTGGCCGAGGGCCAGACGCTCGTCATCATCGAAGCCATGAAAGTCATGAACCCCATCGCCGCGCCGCGCGCGGGCAAGGTCGTTCAGGTCATGGTC
>JANOZQ010000283.1:0-2576 GCA_031429555.1 Sphingomonas sp.
CGCTGCTAGGCGCGAAATACGAGTTCTAGGGGCAAGACGAATGTATACCGACCATTATGGCCTGACCACCGCCCCGTTCCAGCTGACGCCCGATGCGCGTTTCTGGTTCGAAAGCGGCACGCATAAAAAAGCGATGGCCTACCTGGGTTATGGCCTTGCGCAGAATGAGGGCTTTATTGTTGTCACCGGCGACATTGGCGCGGGCAAGACGACGCTGGTCGGGCATTTGATGGCATCGATTGATCCGTCGCGGCTGCAGGCGTTCAAGATTGTTTCGACGCAGGTTGCAGGCGATGACATGCTGCGGCTTGCTGCGCAGTCTTTCGGACTGCCGACCGAGGGCGTTGAAAAAGCGCAATTGCTGGGCCGGATCGAGCGCTATCTGCTCGATACAGGACGCGGCGGGCGGCGGACATTGCTGATCGTTGACGAAGCCCAGAATTTGCCGGTCGAAAGCCTCGAAGAGCTACGCATGTTGTCGAATTTCCAGGCCGACGGTCAGGCGCTTTTGCAAATCTTCCTGCTCGGCCAGCCCGAGTTCCGCGACCGATTAAACGCAGCGCCGTCGCTCGAACAAATGCGCCAGCGGGTGATCGCGACTCATCATCTTGATCCGATGATGGCTGACGAGACGCTGCCATATCTCGAACATCGCCTGAAACTCGCGGGATGGACGGGCAATCCGAAATTTACCGCTGATGCGGCTTCCGCACTTCACAATGCCAGTGGCGGTTTGCCGCGCAAGCTTAATACGCTCGCCACGCGGACGTTGTTGATGGGGTCGGTCGAAGGTGCCGAAGTGATCGACGGCGCGCTGGTTGGCCGTGTTCTGAAGGATCTTGGCAACGAAACCCCCAAGGCAGCGGTGGCACCTGTTGCTGCGGTTTTGGACAATATGTCGGCACCCGCTGTTGCTCCCATAGCTGTCATCGACGACAGCCGCTTGCTAGATCATGAAGCACGGATTGCCATGCTCGAAGCGCAGATTCAGGAACAGGAAGCGGCTTTGCGTCGGGTCTTGACGCTGCTCGTAGACTGGGTTGAGCGCGAAGATACGATGGCGCGCGCGTCTGCCGCCTGATCCTTCGACAAGTTCGCGGTGAATGACTAAGGGTTTGCAATGCTGAATGCGCTGTCGGTCGATATTGAGGACTGGTTCCAGGTCGGCGCGTTTGAAAAGACGATCCGGCGCGATGACTGGGACGGGCTTGAATGTCGTGTGGAGGCGAACACCGATGCGGTGATCGATCTGTTTGCGGCAGCCGACGTCAAAGCGACATTTTTTACGCTTGGATGGGTTGCTTCGCGCTATCCAGGATTGATGCGGCGCATAGTCGAGGCAGGGCATGAAGTGGCCAGTCATGGCTGGGACCATATTCGTGTTTTTACAATGACTCCGGACGCGTTTGCCGACGATTTGATCCGGACACGTAAGACGCTCGAAGATGCGACAGGCACGGCGGTAACTGGCTACCGTGCGCCAAGTTTCTCGATCGACAAGCGGACGCCGTGGGCTCACCAAGTTCTGGCTGATGCTGGTTATACCTATTCGTCGAGCGTCGCGCCGGTTGTACACGACCATTATGGCTGGCCGGAAGCCCCGCGCTTTGCGTTCCGCCCCGTCGCGGGATCGGATCTGATCGAACTGCCGGTGACAACGGCGAAGTTTGCCGGACGCACGCTGGCGGCGGGCGGTGGCGGTTTCTTTCGGTTGCTGCCTTACGGGTTTTCAAAATGGGCGTTCACGCAGGTCAATGCAGCGGGTGAGCCGGGGATTTTCTATTTCCACCCTTGGGAAATCGACACTGATCAGCCGCGCGTGCCCGATGCGCCGATGCGCTCGAAAATTCGCCATTACACCAACCTCGACGTGATGGCCGCCAAGCTGAAACGCATCATGGCTGCATTTGAATGGGGACGGGTGGACACCGTGGCAGCGCAGGCTGCGACGCATTTGCGATGATCCGTCATGCCGATCCGGTATCGCCGACGGATTGCGCGGCTATCGATGCGTTTCTGGACGGGCATGCCGATGCGACGCCGTTTCACCGGCGGGAGTGGGTAGAGGCGATAACCAAAGGGTGCGGACATAAGGGCCATTATCTGATCGCGGGCAGCGATGCCGTGACGGGTGTTTTGCCGTTGCACGAAATCCATTCGCCGATCTTTGGACGGGCATTGGTGTCGAGTGGGTTTGCGGTCGGCGGCGGTATCCTCGCCACTGATACTGCAAGTGTGACAGCACTGTCAGAGGCCGCTTGGGCGCTGGCACAGGCAACGTCTTGCCCGACGCTCGAACTGCGTGGCGGGGCGCTGCCAGTCGACTGGATGCCCGACACGACGACCTATCTTGGCTTTGCGCGCGATCTTGCGAAGGATGACGAAGCGGAGTTGCTCGCGATTCCCCGCAAGCAACGCGCCGAAGTGCGCAAGGCAATCGGTCATGACCTGACCGTCGATTTCGGTGACCGACCTGCCCATTACGCGGTTTATGCAGAAAGTGTCCGTAACTTGGGGACGCCGGTGTTTCCGCGTTCGCTTTTCGAGGCGGTTCTTGATGCGTTCGGACACGATGC
>JANOZQ010000284.1:0-2183 GCA_031429555.1 Sphingomonas sp.
CCCACGGGCGGATCATCGGCGGCGCGGGGAAACTGTCCCAATTGGCGGCAATGTCCTTGGCGCAAGCTTCGCCGAAAACGAGGCATTCGAGCAATGAATTCGATGCCAGCCGGTTCGCGCCGTGCAACCCCGATTGGGTGACTTCGCCCGCCGCATAGAGCCCCTTGGCATCTGTGCGCCCGTTCAAGTCCACTAGCACCCCGCCGCACGTATAATGCTGCGCAGGCACCACCGGGATCGGCTCTTTGGTAATGTCGATGCCCAGCCCTATCAGCTTTTCATAGATATTGGGGAAATGTTCGCGGACAAATTCGGGCGGTTTGTGGCTGATGTCGAGGTGGACATAGTCGAGGCCGAGCCGCTTGATTTCATGGTCGATGGCCCGCGCCACGATGTCACGCGGGGCCAGTTCCTCGCGCGCATCGAAACGCGGCATGAAACGTTCGCCCCCGCCCTGAACACCCGGCGGCAGCTTCAGATGCCCGCCTTCGCCACGCACGGCTTCGGTAATCAGGAAATTCTTGACCGTCAGATTATACAGGCAGGTCGGATGAAACTGCATGAATTCCATGTTCGACACACGGCATCCCGCGCGCCACGCCATTGCAATACCGTCGCCCGTCGCCCCGCGCGGCGCGGTCGAATACAGGTACGTACGCCCCGCCCCGCCCGTCGCGAGGATCGTCGCGCGCGCGCTGTAAGTCTCGACCTTCCCGGTCGCGCGGTTGAGCGCATAGACGCCGTGGATGCGCCCGCTGGTCGAAAAATGTTCCTGGTGCCGACCCATGATCAAATCGATGGCAACCATGTCGGGCACAAGCGTGATGTTCGGATTGGCACAAGCCGCTTTTTCGAGCGCGACCTGAATCGCCCAGCCGGTCGCATCGGCAACATGGACGATCCGCCGGTGCGAATGCCCGCCCTCGCGCGTCAGGTGAAGGGCATTCCCTTCCATGTTGAACGGCACGCCGAGTTCGCTCAATCGCTCGATAGCGGCCGGCGCGCCCTCGATCACGAACTCGACCGTGGCGCGATTGTTGAGGCCCGCGCCCGCGACCATCGTGTCCTCGATATGGCTTTCAAACGTGTCGCCCGCTTCCAGCACAGCGGCAATGCCGCCCTGCGCCCATCCGGTCGCCCCGTCGGACAACGAGCCCTTGGCCAGCACCGCCACCTTGAACCGGTCCGCCAGATTGAGCGCCGCCGTTAGCCCCGCCGCGCCCGATCCGATAATGATAACGTCGAAGTCAGTGCTCACCGGATAATCTTCCCGTTCAACGCGTTTAACTCTTCATCGCCGGGCGGTTGCCATTGCTCTTCCATGAACTCGAACATGTCGCGATCAACGGTCATCGCAAAGGTTTCACCTTTTTCGACATTGCGTTGCTGGACGCGCCGCCACCGCTCCCCAGACGGCACATCGACCCAATGCAGCGAAGGCGATGCACCTATGGCCAGCGCAGCATTGGCGAAACGCGCCCGATGATCGGCGCGCGTGAAGCCAAGATCAAGAATGCTCGCAATACCCAGCGCTGACAGTGCCTCAACCTGCCCAAGAATTTGCTTCTCGCAGCGCCCAATGCGCTCCATCGTCCATTCAAACTCAAATGGCTGTGGACTGTCCATCCAGAACAAAGTTGTCATCCATTCATCGATAGAGAAACGGATGCTCCTCACTTTTGTCGCCAGATCAATGGCATAACTGGTTTTGCCGGCACCGGTGGAGCCAGTTACGATGATGACTTCGGTTGCCATGTTCACGCCGCGCGCGTCAGATTCAGGAACACATGCTCCAGATCGGCCTCGCGCGTCGACACGTCGACAATGCCAAGGCCCGCTGCGCCCAATGCCGACAATACATCGCCCGCGTTCGCAACCGCTTTTGAATAAGTGATCGACAGCACCCGCTCGCCTTTCAGCACGATTTTCTGGAACATCGGTGACGACGGCGCTTCGGTCAGGTCACGGTCGACCGTCACTTCGACAATCTTTTCCTGCGCCATCCCCACCAGTTCGCGCGTCGGTTTGTTCGCGATCAATTGCCCGTGGTTGATGATCGCGATGCGGTCGCAAAGCTCCTCGGCTTCCTCGAGATAGTGGGTGGTCAGCACAATCGTCACGCCCTGCGCATTCAGTTCGCGGACATAACCCCACAACTGCTGGCGCAATTCGACATCGACACC
>JANOZQ010000285.1:0-1874 GCA_031429555.1 Sphingomonas sp.
GCCGAAGCCGAGGTTCGAGCAAGAGAAGATCGCCATGTTGAACTTGGCGGCTTTGCCCACCGGCAGCGTTTTCGTGCGCCCGACCGGCGACATGCTGCCGTCGGGACCGATAAAGCGGAACCAGTGCCAGCGGCCCGGCGCAAGACCATCGACTGTGATTTTCACGGTGTGGTCGCGCCACGGCCCGGTCACCATTTCGCCGCCGCCTGCGATTTTAACGAAATCGCGGCTTTCCGAAATCTCGACGCGCACTTTCGACGGCCCCCCTGCGGCCCCGACAAAACGCGTCCACAGCAGTACCGCGTCCGGCCCCGGTTCACCGCTCGCGACATTATGCGTGAAGCCCGTCGCCCCGAGCATCGCCTGCGCCAGTGCCGCGCCACCGGGAAGCATCAGGCCACCAATTCCGAACATGGCGGTCGTGATCAACTGGCGGCGGTCAAAACGGATCATGGCAAAACTCCTCTCGACTGCGCTGCCCCACGATTGTTGCAACGGTAAGACTAGACCCGCTCAGCCGAACTCACGGCATCGGTCGCGCGCAATGTCGCGATGATGCGCATCAGATGCTGGACGTCGTGGACTTCCAGATCAACGCGGAAACTATGGAAACTCGCGTCGCGGTTTTCGAGCTTGAGGTTGAGGATATTGGCTTTGTGGCTCCCGAAAATCCCCGCCATGACGCCCAGTGACCCCGGCTCGTTTTTCAGCACGACGGCGAGCCGCGCCGCGCCGCCGTCCGATCCGTCGCCCCACGCCAGATCGACCCAGTCGGCATCGATCCCGTCGGCGAGTTGCGGGCAATCGATGGCGTGAACGACAATCGCTTCGTCGGCACGGCGCAGGCCGACAATGCGGTCGCCTCGCACGGGATGGCAGCATTCCGCCAGATTGAACGCGACCCCCGGGGTCAAGCCCCTGATGGAGATCGCTTCGCGCTGCTGCGGGGCCGCCGCACCTACATCGCCACCACCGGAACCGGGCATCAGCGCTTCCATGACTTGCGCATCCGTCAATGTCCGGCGCGCGACGGCTTCCATCAGCGCACCTTCGTCGGCCAGCTTCAACCGCTTGAGCGCAGCCGCCATCGCGCCATTGGCAAGCGTTGCGGGCAAGCGCGTGACGATCTCATCGTAAATCTTGCGACCCAGCGCGACATTCTCGCCGCGTTCCTTGTTGCGGACATAACGGCGGATGGCCGACCGCGCCTTGCCCGTGGCGACAAAGTTGAGCCACGCGGGTTGCGGCTCCTGAGCCTTCGATTTGAGGATCGCAACCTGATCACCATTCTCGATTTGCGTCCGCAATGGCACGACGCGGCCGTTGATCTTTGCGCCAACCGCTTCGTTGCCCAGCTTGCTGTGCACGGCATAGGCAAAATCAACCGGCGTCGAACCCTTTGGCAACTGGAACAATTCGCCTTTCGGCGTGAACGCGAAAATGCGGTCCTGATACATCGCCATGCGGGTATGCTCGAGCAACTCCTCCGCCGTGTCGGCATTGTCGAGAATTTCAACGAGATCATCGATCCAGCGCGACGGCACATCGGGGCGTTTCGCGCCCTGTTTATACGTCCAGTGCGACGCCAGCCCATATTCGGCTTGTGCATGCATTTCGGACGATCGGATCTGGATTTCGATCCGCATCTTTTCCGAATGGATCACTGACGTGTGCAGCGACCGGTATCCGTTGCGTTTCGGCGTCGAGACATAATCCTTGTACCGCCCCGGCACCATCGGCCAGCGCTGATGAATGGCCCCCAGCGCTGTGTAGCAAGCCGCGGCATCGGGCACGATGGCGCGAAACGCCATCACGTCGGACAATTGTTCGAAACTGATGTGGCGCTCGGCCATCTTTTTCCAGATCGAATAGGG
>JANOZQ010000286.1:0-5873 GCA_031429555.1 Sphingomonas sp.
CGTCACCATTGGCTTTGACGAAACCCTGCACCAGCGCCGCGGCGCTGCCCCATTTCTCGAACCCCGGCGCTGTCACTTCGGGAAAGGTAATCCCCGGCACGCCCGACGGCCCGAGTGGCTTGAACAGGCCCGATCCCCGCAAGTCCGACGCAATGACCTCGGCGACTTGACGACCCAAAGCCTCGGTTGTTCCGGCCTCGGTGGCGGCAACCTGTGGCGTCGGCATGATGGGAACAGCGATGACGACGTCAGCGGTCGTCCCGCCGACAACATCGACTTCAATCGGACTGCCCGATGGCGACGGGGTTGCGGGGGCTTGCGCTAAGGCAAGGACAGGCAGCGCGACCATCATAAGCGGCAAAAATCGAACAATTTTCAAGCGCATATCTCTCTACCTAGCCAGGCAATTTATAGTTCAGATTGATGTTCTTCCAGCCATCATACAGCTCGGGCGGAAGCTCGAACGGTGAACATTGAACGAATGCCGCCTTCGCCAGTTCCCCAACGCGGCCACCATAACGAGCATTGTCCTCGTCAGTGACCTGGCTGACGACCGCCGGATTGGCGGCAAAGCTGCCGTCGCGGTTCATGCGCAGGTTGATCTTTGTCGTGATGCGTTCGGCACCGGGACCAGGGGTCGCGATGCGATCGGCACAGGGCTGGACCTGTCTGCGGATGGCGGCAGCAAGGCCAGCAAGTTGCGCAGGGCCGACAGTTGCGACACGCGGCGCTTGGGAGGTGCTGGTGGATGGTGTGGCCGTCAGTCCTTTGCGGAAATCGTCGCCCAGCTTCGATCCACGCGCGGGCGATACGGCTGGTTTTACGGTGGGCTTCGGCATCGCCGGCTTGGTCGCTGGCTTTGCAACAGCCTTGGGCGAAGGTTTCGGGACAGGCGCAGGTTTGGGCGGCGCAACGGCTTCGCGCTGGACGGGGGCGGGGGGTTGCCTCATTGGCTCGGGCGGTGCCGGCGTTACTTCGTCGGGCGGTCCAACCTCCGGCGCGACACTTTGTGCGGGGGCAACCTTTGGAGGCTCGGGCGCGGTATCGGTCAGCCCGACTTGGTCGACAATCTGGACGTCAATCGGCGGGGCAGGCGGCACAATCGGCTTGGTCGCCGCAAACAGGCCAAGTGACAGCGCCCCGAACAGCGCAACATGGCCGATGACGGCAGCACCTAGGCCGGCTTGTTCGGCGCGCTGCATCAGGGACCGTCCTGTCCCACGGCGACGAGCGCAACGCGATTGAGCCCCGCGCGGTTGAGTTCGCCCATCACAGCCATGACGCGGCCATAATCGAGACCCTTGTCAGCGCGCAGGAAAATCTGCGGCGGTTTGTCACCGCCTCGCGCGGCGAGGCGCGTCAGCATGTTCGGAAGGTCCGCCGACGCCACTTCGCCATCGCCCACAAAAATGCGCCCATCGGCATCAAGCGACAGCGATACGGGCGTCTGATCCTGATCAAGCGGCTTTGCACGCGCATCGGGCAGGTTCACCGGCACACCCGCGGTCAGCAGCGGCGCGGTCACCATGAAAATGATCAGCAACACCAGCATCACATCGACCATCGGCGTGACATTGATGTCGGCCATCGGCGCGCGGCGATGGCGCGCGCGCTGCGAAGGAAGCTGGACGCTCAAGAAACGCGGTCCAGTTCGCGGCTGAGCGTCGTGTGGAACCCGTCGGCAAAGCGCCCAAGCCGCGCCTCGATCCGGTTCACGCGGTGGCCAAAGCGGTTATAGGCAATGACCGCAGGGATAGCCGCAAACAGGCCAAGCGCCGTTGCGAACAAGGCTTCGGCAATGCCCGGTGCAACGACAGCAAGGGATGTGTTCTGCGCCGCTGCATTGCCGTTAAAGCTCCGCATGATGCCCCATACCGTACCGAACAGGCCAACGAACGGCGCGACCGAGCCGATCGTGGCAAGCACATTCAACCGCTCGGACAGTCGATCAACTTCACCCGCAATGGTCGATGCCATGACGGTGGACAACCGCGCGCGCGTCCCGTCGCGGTCGATGGGCTTCGACTTGGTTGAGGCGCGCCATTCGGCAAAGCCTGACTGGAATATCTGTGCGGCCGGTATTTTGGATGCCTGATGGCTGCGGGCGAAGTCCTCGACGTCATCGGCTTTGGTAAATTCGCGTTCGAATGTGTCGCTGTCCCGCGCCGTTTTGCCGAGGCTTAGCCACTGGCCAATGATGATCGTCCACGTCCAGATGCTCGCGAGCAACAGCGCGATGATCACGCCTTTCACGACAATGTCGGCGCTCAGGAACAGGGCAATCGGCGACATCATGGCCGCATCGGTGGTGGTCGCGAGGCTGTTCATCGTATCTCCGTGTGCGGGTTCGAACATGAATTAACCCTGTCGCGCCGCCTTAGAGCGTGCGACGAGTTGAGGGAATCCCCGTTCGCCTGCTTATTCCAACAACTTGTCGGAGGGTGATCGCGTCATTGACCGGCTCGCCCGGGAAGCGGATATGAGCCATGTGATGGGGAACCCGATAATCCGCTGCGGCGCGCTTGCGGCCTTGTTGCTCTGTGCGGCACCCGCGCTCGCGGCCGGGGAACCGGACAACGGCAACTTTGTCGTCGAGGAGCCGACGAACAGTATCGTCCCCGCACCTTCCGAAGAAGCGCTTGTCTTTACCGGACAGGACGAAAAGCCGCTGACGCCGAGCCGCAATGGCTTTCGCGAAAGTGTCGATGAGGTCGTCGCGGGCGCGCGGGCGTTTTCGACGTGGATGGGGCCGGAAACGTGGATTTTCCTTATCCTCGGCTTTGGGGTCGTCGGCTTCGTGGTGCGGCGCAGCGAGCGGGTTTTGCGGTTTGAACCGCGCCGTGACGTTACTGATCGAACAGACCATCCTGAAGATCGCTCGGCGGGGTCAGACCCAGATGCTTCCAGCCGCCTGCATTCAGGCAGCGACCCCGCGCCGTCCGCGCGACCAGACCAAGCTGAATGAGGTAAGGCTCGATCACTTCCTCGATCGTGTCGCGCGGTTCGGAGAGGCCCGCCGCGAGCGTTTCGACCCCCACGGGCCCGCCTTTATAAATGTCGGCAATCATCATCAGATAACGCCGGTCCATCGCGTCGAGGCCCATGCCGTCGACTTCGAGCCGGGTGAGTGCGGCATCGGCGATCGTGCGCGTCACGGTTGCATCGCCCGCGACATTGGCGAAATCGCGGACGCGGCGGAGCAGCCGTCCGGCGATGCGCGGGGTGCCGCGTGACCGCTTGGCGACTTCGGCGGCGCCATCGGGGGCGATGTCGAGATCGAGCAGCGCGGCGGCGCGCGTGACGACTTTTTCGAGCTCGTCGACGGTGTAGAAATGCAGCCGCACGGGAATGCCGAAACGGTCGCGCAGGGGCGTGGTCAGCAACCCCTGCCGCGTGGTTGCGCCGACGAGCGTGAACTTGGGAAGGTCTATGCGGACACTGCGCGCCGACGGTCCTTCGCCGATCATCAGGTCAAGCGCGCGGTCCTCCATCGCGGGATAGAGGATTTCCTCGATCGCAGGCGCAAGCCGGTGGATTTCGTCAATGAACAGGACGTCGCCATCCTCAAGATTGGTGAGGAGTGCTGCAAGATCGCCCGACTTGGCGATGACGGGGCCGGACGTGGCGCGGAAACCCACGCCCAATTCGCGCGCAATGATCTGCGCAAGCGTGGTTTTTCCGAGACCGGGCGGGCCAAAGAACAGGACATGGTCGAGCGCGTCGCCGCGTGCTTTGGCGGCGGCAATGAAGATGCGCAGGTTCTCGCGCGCGGCTTTTTGCCCCACGAATTCGTCGAGCGTTTTCGGGCGCAGCGCGGCATCGATGTCCTCGGGCTGGCGCTGGGGGGAAAGGGGGGAGGCTGCCACCAAAACTATTCCCACCATACCATGTAGACAGAATGAATCTGCGCTGCTGCATCACGCGACCCCTGACCGGCACTCTCCCGATAAGAAAGCGCGCGATGATATGGTGAGTATTTGCGTCGATATGGCGGCCCAGAAGGCGCGCCCAGCTTGCAGGCCTCTTGAAGTCGCTTTTCGAGATCGAGTGCCTGAAAGCTGGTCAGCCCGTTTTCCAAGATTACTAGATGGTCCCAGTCATTCTGTTTGTACGAGGCGAAACGTTCCCGTCTCGTCATGCAGGTATATCCGATCAGGAATCCCTTACACCACCGCGAAGCAGCAATCGCCCAAACAGTGTTCATATAGCCTTCGATAGAAGCAGCGTTGAGTCGGCGACCACTCACGACTTCATGAAATCCGTAAAGTCGCTCCAATGCTCGACCTTGAAGGCGCGGATGTCGCGGACGCATATAGGGAACCACGGCAGTGCCTTGAGCGCGTTCATTGCCAGCGTCACATTGACGAGGCTGTCACCCTGCGAGACGTAAACGCTGCCCTGAACGCGCGTGAAGCCGTAGCGGTTCAGCACGGCGCCGATGTCGGCGTAAGCTTGAGGCACGCCCTTCGGATGGACCGCCTCAGTTTGTCGGACGACCAGATCGAAGCCAATCGCGAACATCAGTCCTCGCAGGGATCGGCAACGAGGTCGTCGACGGGGTAGTCGAGTTCTTCGCCGCTTTCGAGAAGCCTCACGTGCATGCGCGCCCTGCCATCCGCGCCCGTCACTGCCGGACCGACAACCTCATATGGTGGCCCTTCCAACCCGAACCGCCGGATCGATCCGATCAGCACACCCATATCGACCATGTCTGCCTCCATCCGTTTCGCTGCATCCCTAGCGCGCCATCCCCTTCAAAGCCACCTTGGTCCTCACCCCTTATACTCGGCCCGTCCCTTGGCGTCGCATTGCTTTACGGGCTTTGGCGCGTCGGCTTTCAGGTTCGATGTCCAGCATTCGCCGAGGACCGAGCAATAGCATGCAGTGACCTTCAGACCATATTTGTCGGTGTCGAGCGATTTCCATTTGCTTTGGCTGATCGTGCTGTTCGGATATTTCCACGTCATGATCGGCCGTTCTTCGCCCGCCGGAAAATAGGTGCCGGCGACGGGTCTGGTCGGCACATAATCCTGCTCGCGTGGATCGGGCTGATAGTCGATAAGGTCATAGGCATCGCGTTGCAAAATGCCACCGCGCGACAGTTCAAACCAGATGACACGCGCCGTGCCAGTACCGACGTTCGAAACCGTCAGCGACAATTCGCGGCCGGTTTCGCCGACATTGCCGGTCAGAAACTGCAGAACGGGTGTCGCATTCGCGCGCACCAGGCGGCTGTTTTCCTCGACCAGCTTTTCCATGGTGTGCCCGGTGTGTTGTGCCGTGAGCAGCGAAGCACCCGACAAGCCGAGCACCGAGACCGCAAGCGCGAGATCGAGCCAGGCAACGCCCGATTTGCCGTGATGAACATGCGGCGCTTCGGGTTCGTCGATCAAGAGTGGCTCCTCGATTGGAAGTGGCTGGTCAGTCATGGCTCGAGAGCTTACCGCGCTACCTTCTTCAACGCCACCCGCACAAGTGCATCGAGCCCCGCACCCGCGCCGAGTTCCTCGTCGGCTTTGGCCACGGCCACGCTGGCTTCGGCGGGGCGGAAGCCGAGGTTGATGAGCGCCGACACCGCGTCCTGCGGCGCGCCTGCGACCGCGACCACCCCGGGGGCACCCAATGCAATCCCGCCGACTTTGCCCTTCAGCTCGTTGACGATCCGCGCCGCCAGCTTTGGTCCGACGCCGTTGGCGCGCGTGACCATTGTTGCGTCAGCGCTGGCGATGGCACGGCTGAGTTCGGCGGCGTCGAGGACCGAGAGGATCGCCAGCGCCACGCGCCCGCCGACGCCTTGCACGCCAGTCAACAAGCGGAACCATTCGCGTTCCTCGCTGCTCGCAAAACCGAACAAAGTCATCGAGTCCTCGCGG
>JANOZQ010000287.1:0-1904 GCA_031429555.1 Sphingomonas sp.
ACCAAGAAGATTCTTGATCCCAAGATCAAGGTGATCGCGACGTGCGTCCGCGTTCCCGTTTTTGTTGGCCATTCGGAAGCGATCAACATCGAATTCGAACGCGAGATTTCGGCAAAGAAGGCACAGTCGATCCTGCGTGAAAGTCCAGGGGTCATGCTGATCGATAAACGCGAGGACGGCGGATACGTGACGCCGGTCGAATGCGTCGGCGACTATGCGACCTTCATCAGCCGCGTGCGGGAAGACCCGACGGTGGACAGCGGGCTGTCGCTGTGGTGCGTGTCGGACAATCTCCGCAAGGGTGCGGCGTTGAACGCGGTGCAGATTGCGGAACTGCTCGGACGGCGGCATTTGAAGAAAGCGGCTTGAGCGAAACCTTCACTTCTTTCGATGGCACCCAACTCGTATGGTGCGAGATGGGGGAGGGCAGGGCGCTCGTCCTGCTCCACGGCTATTTTTCGAATGCTCAGACCAACTGGATTAAATATGGGCATGCGGCGACACTCGCCGAAGCGGGATTCCGCGTTATCATGCCGGACCTGCGCGCACACGGAGACAGTGCCAAGCCGCATGATGCCGCCGCCTATCCGAAGGACGTGCTCGCCGACGATGGGTTCGCTCTGATCGCGCATCTGGGGCTGACCGACTATGATCTCGGCGGATATTCGCTCGGCGGGCGGACCGTGGCGCGGATGCTGGTGCGCGGCGCGACGCCGCGGCGGGCGATCATATCGGGCATGGGGCTGACGGGGCTGACCGATACGCAGGCGCGGATCGATCATTTTGCGGGCGTGTTTGCCGGGCTGGGCACGCATCCACAAGGTTCGAATGCGTGGATGGCGGAGGCTTTTCTCAAGACAATCGGCGGCGATCCGGTGGCGCTGGAGCATTTGCTTTATACTTCGGTCGATACGCCTGCCGATACCTTGGCCGCACTGACGTTACCCGTTGGTGTTGTTTGTGGGGTCGATGATAGGGACAATGGATCGGCGGCGGCACTGGCTGACCTAATGCCCAATGCGACATTGATTGCGGTGCCCGGCAATCACATGAGTGCGGTTGCCAAGCCTGACCTGGGCATCGCATTCCGGGATTTTTTAGTTGCAAATTAAGACGTGAAGCCTATGTTACTGACATGGGTGTCATTAGCCAGATGATTGAAAACCGGTATCAGCCAATGGTTGCGCTCGACGCGATCCGCAAGCTGATCCGCGACAAGGAGGACACCAAGCAGGTGTTCCGACTGCTTGTTGCCCTGCGCGGCATGTCGTTCGTCCGCAATGTGAAGCGGTTTGGCAAAACGCCGCTGGGCATACGGGTGAATGCGAACAAGATCGATCTTGTCGATACGCTGGTCGACCGTGCTTATCTGGAAGCGCTCCCCGCCGGAAGCCTCGGCCGCGAGTTCATCGCCTTCATGGACCATTGCGGGATTACGCCTGAAGGATTGAGCGAGGCTGCGACCGAAGCGGGGCTCGACGAATATGAGTTGACCGAGAACGAGCGGCGCTATGAAATGCGTGTTCGCGTCCAGCACGACTTGTGGCATGTCGTCGGCGGCTATGGCTGCGATGGTTTTGGCGAGGTCTGCAACGTCGCGTTTTCCTATCCGCACACCAAGAACATTGGCTTCATGGTGATCGCAATTGCCGGCGCGTGGAATTACCGCAAGGCGTTTCCTGGCGAACCGATCATGAGCGCGATGTTGCAGGGGCTGCGTCGCGGCTATGCTGCGAAATGGTTGCCCGAAACCGATTGGGAAGCAATGCTGCCGCTGCCACTGGCGGACGTGCGCAAGGCGCTGAACATTACCGACCTGCCGACCAAATATCTTGCGGCCCCGCGTGCCATCGAGCAGTCTTATTCGGCGTCGCCAATTACTGCCTGAACCCCGTTGACCTGAC
>JANOZQ010000288.1:0-3003 GCA_031429555.1 Sphingomonas sp.
TCTATTGAGGCGATGCACGAGCATTTTGCGCTGATCGAGCAGCGCCTGACGCAGGGCCCGTGGTGGTATGGTGACGCGTGGAGTGTGATGGACGCCTATCTCGGCTGGGTGTTCGGGCGGGTCGAGGACACCGAATTTCCGGCCGCCGACTATCCGCGCTTTGCTGATCACAACAAGCGTCTGGCGATGCGGCCCGCATTCCAGCGGGCGATGGAAATCGAGGCGGCAGCGAATGCAGTGCTCGCCGCCGAGGGCCTCGTGTTTACGCCCCCGCCGGTGCCTGCGTAAGTTTTGAACCGACGTCGCGCCCCAAGCGCTGGCGCAGCACCCAGATGGCGATGACCATGCCGACACCGAAAACGCCCGTCCACAAGCCGAAACTGCTCGCCAGCGCTTTGGGCCCTGTGAACATATTCTGTGATCCGTAGGCGACGAGGAACGGTCCGAGTGCCTGACCAAGCAAACTTTGGAAAATGAAATAGACGGCGGTCACTTTGCCCATGAGGCGCACAGGTGTGACCTCGCCCAAGGTCGATGCCCCGACTGAATAGGATGTGCCGAGGAAAAAAGAGGCCACGCCGATCATGATCAGCGCGAATTCAAGCGTTGGCGCGAAACCAACGCCCACCATACCGACCGCCGACAGTGCAGCCGCGAACAAACCGTAGTTCCGGATGTCACCGCCCCGCGCTGTCGACCAGTTGAGCATGAAGCCGCTGACCAGCAGGCCTGCGATACCGGCTGGTAGCACAATGGAGCCGAGCATGGGCCCGACCTGTTGTGGCGCCATATCCCATGTCCGCCCGATCAGTGCAGGTGACCATGAACTTTTTGAAAAATTGGACATTGCGCCGAATGTGACAAACAGGATGAGCGGCACATAAACCGCCAAATTCCCGCGCATGTGGCCGAGGGCAGCGTTGACGCCCTTGATAAACCCCTCTTCGACGGGTGTTTCGCCAGCCGTGACCGGGGGACGCGCAGGCTCGGGCGCGAGCAGTAGAAACAGGCTGAGCGGCACGCCGAGCGAGCCGACGACAATCAACGTGCACTGCCACGGCTTCAGATCACCGATCAGCGGCATCCCGGCGAACGCGCCGTCAACGGCCAGCCCGAGCACCCATCCGCCGATCAACAGCGATGTCGCGCCGCCGATCAACGGTGCCATTGCGTAAAGACTGAACGCCAGCCCGCGCGAGCGGCGCGGCACGGCATCGCGAATCAACGAGAACGACGCCGGTGCGATCACTGATTCGGCAATGCCGACGCCCGCGCGGCCGATAAACAATTGTTCGATCGAATCGGCTGTGCCGCAGACGATTGTCATTGCTGCCCACAAGACAGAAGCAATACCGATGATGGCGCGGCGATTGTATCGGTCCACAAGATGCCCCGAGGGGATCATGAAACTCGACGCGAAAAGGGCAAAGACGAGGCCCATGAGCAGCGCCATCTGAAGGTCGGACGCCCCGAGATCCTGCCGGATCGGATCGACCAGCAGCGCAAGCACGACGCGGTCGATAAAGGCGTAGATCGAAATCGCGACCAGCGCGAAGACCAGCATCCAGTGGCGCGGCGATCCGCTGGTCTCACCACCATCATCGACTGGCGTCATATGCTCTCTCCTGTAGGCATCTTGGACCTTACCGGCATGATGTTGTCGGCAGTCGATAATGATGTCAAATATAATCAGACGTATGTGTTTTTATTTGCAAGGATGCGCGCCGGGTGGCATTGCTGCGTGGAGATTTCGCCGCTTAGACGGCAGGAGAGTATTGCATGGACGCCGCCCAGAACGATCTGCTGACCCGCGTCGGTCCCGGCACGCCGATGGGCGATGTCTTGCGGCGATACTGGTTTCCCGTCGCGGGCGTCACCGAGTTCGACACGCAGCGGGTAAAAGCGATCCGCCTGCTCGGTGAAGACCTTGTTCTCTACCGCGACCTCAGCGGCAATTTCGGGCTGGTCGAGCGGCAATGCGCGCACCGCCGCGCCGACCTGTCCTATGGGTTCGTCGAGAAATGCGGGCTGCGCTGCAATTATCACGGCTGGGCCTATGACCAGAGCGGACAGTGTATTGAAATGCCGTTCGAGGACACCGTTGTCCCCAAGGCCAAATACAAAGACAAGATCAAAATCACCGCTTACCCGGTCCGCGCGCATGCCGGGCTGCTGTGGACCTACATGGGCCCGTCGCCAGCGCCCGAACTCCCCGATTGGGAGCCGTTCGGCTGGAGCAACGGCTTCAAGCAGATCGTGATTTCCGAACTGCCTTGCAACTGGCTTCAGGCGCAGGAAAACTCGATCGACCCGGTGCATTTCGAATGGATGCACATGAATTGGGGGCGGCGACAGGAGGACGAGAACGCCGAACTTGGCCCGCGCCATATGGAGATTGCGTTCGAGGAATTCGAATACGGTCTGATCTACAAACGCAAACGCGAAGACCTGATGGAAAAGCACAGCATGTGGACTGTCGGTCGCGTCTGCCTATGGCCCAATGCTTTTTATCTGGGCGACCATTTCGAATGGCGCATCCCCATCGATGACGAAAACATGCTGAGCATCGGCTGGATGTACAACCGCGTTCCGCACGAGAGCGAACCCTATGAACAGGGTGCCATCCCGACATGGCGCGGGCCGATTGTCGATCCGGAAACGGGCCGCTGGCATTGCCGCCACGTCATGAACCAGGATTTCGTGGCGTGGGTGGGGCAGGGGACCGTTGCTGACCGCACCAAGGAGAAACTGGGACTCAGCGACCGCGGGATCCAGATGTTGCGCAAACAACTCCTCGCCGATGTTGCGGCGGTTCAGCGGGGCGAAGACCCCAAGGGCATCATCCGCGATCCCGCCAAGGCCAAGAACGTCGAATTGCCGACGGCCGAACGCGAGCTGCTGACCAAAGGTGCGAGCCTGAACGAATTCATGAACCACCCGTTCTTTGGCCACCACATGCACGAGTTCCTGTTTCAGGCAGGGCAACCGCGCGAAGTGTGGGAG
>JANOZQ010000289.1:0-3341 GCA_031429555.1 Sphingomonas sp.
ATCGAACTCGGCCTCGACGACGCGACGATTCAAAAGGGCTTTGGTGCATTCGGCGGGGTCAAGCGGCGTTTCACCAAGGTCGGCGACGTCGGCGGGGTCACGATCATCGACGATTATGGCCATCATCCGGTCGAGATCAAAGCCGTATTGTCTGCCGCGCGCGAAGGCGTTGAAGGGCGTGTGATCGCCGTCGTGCAGCCGCACCGTTACTCGCGGCTCGGCGGATTGATGGATGAGTTTGCACAGGCGTTCAATGATGCGGACATCGTGTATGTTGCGCCGGTTTACGCGGCTGGCGAAGCGCCCGTCGACGGTGTCAGCGCGGCGGCACTTGTCGAACGTCTCAAAGCGCGCGGCCATCGCGCAGCGGCCGAAATTGCCGATGCGGAAGCGCTGGCAAAGGCGTTGGCGGGCGAAGCGATGCCCGGAGACATGGTGGTTTGTCTGGGCGCAGGTGATATAACGAAATGGGCCGGGGGGCTCGCTGACGCTATAAAGGAAGTACGATCATGAACCCCCTGACATTCTGGTTTGACCTATCGAAAAGCGCAATCGACGCGCAAACTGCCAATATCGCCGCCGCAAAGAAAGGCATGGCAGCAATGGATGTGGCCGTCGCCAACCAGAAAGCGATGACCAAAGCCGCCGAAGCCAATCTCAAACTGATGAACGATTGGGCGAAGATGTGGGGGATGCGATGACGACAACCCTTGCAGCGCCAGAAGTGCGCGGACGGATTACCGATAACGCGCCGCTTGCGCCTTTGGTCTGGTTCAAGTCAGGCGGTCCGGCTGACCGGCTGTTCGAACCTGCCGACGTCGCCGACCTGCAGGATTTTCTCCGGATCAATCCCGATGGGTCGGTCTGGCCGCTGGGCCTCGGCTCGAACCTGATTGTCCGCGACGGCGGCGTGCGTGGCGTTACTGTGCGGCTGGGCAAGGCTTTTGCGGGGATCAAGGTTGACGGCAATTGCCTGACCTGCGGCGCGGGCGCACCGGGGATTTCCGTGGCGAGTGCGGCACGCGATGCAGGGGTTGCGGGGCTTGAGTTTTTGCGTGGCATTCCGGGTACTGTCGGTGGCGCGGTGCGGATGAACGCGGGCGCTTATGGTCGCGAAGTCGCGGATATATTGGTCAGCGCCGATATTGTTTTGCGGTCGGGCAAGGTGCAGACCTTGGCTGTTGAAGAATTGCAATACACTTACCGCCATTCTGAGTTGCCCGAAGGGGCCATTGTTGTTGCGGCGACTTTTGCGGGTGTTCCCGGTGCGCCCGCAATCATCGGCGCGGAAATGGACCGGATTGCGGCGGAGCGCGAAGCTTCGCAGCCGCTGCGATCGCGGACCGGGGGATCGACGTTCAAGAACCCGGAGGGACATAAGGCTTGGGCCTTGGTCGATGCAGCCGGGTGTCGCGGAATCCGGCGCGGCGATGCGCAGGTTTCGGAAAAGCATTGCAATTTCCTGCTCAACCTCGGGTCGGCGACAAGTGCCGACATCGAGGCTTTAGGAGAGGAAGTGCGCAACAAAGTGAAGGCGCATTCGGGTGTTACGCTTGAGTGGGAAATCCAGCGCGTGGGTGACGCATGAAAGTCGCTGTCCTTATGGGTGGCTGGTCCGCTGAGCGCGAGGTTTCGCTGACCAGTGGTGCGGGCGTGGCGGACGCATGCGAGCGGTTGGGGCATGAGGTCGTGCGCGTCGACATGGACCGGAACGTTGCGCAGGTGATTGCTGCAGTCCGCCCTGACGTCGTGTTCAACGCGCTCCACGGCACGCCGGGGGAGGATGGCACGGTGCAGGGCATGCTTGACCTGATGGGGTTGAAATACACGCATTCGGGTCTCGCGACATCGGTCATCGCCATCGACAAGCAACTGACCAAACAGACGCTCAGTCCGCATGGTGTCCGGATGCCTGGTGGGCATGTTGTGAAGTCCCAGAGCCTTTACCTCGGTGACCCGCTGCCGCGCCCTTATGTCTTGAAACCCGTCAACGAGGGTTCTTCGGTTGGCGTCGCGATTGTAACAGCGGGCGGGAATTACGGCGACCCGATTGGTCGCGATAGCGCAGGGCCGTGGCAGGAATTCGATGAGCTGCTTGCCGAGCCGTTTATTCGCGGACGTGAGTTGACGACGGCAGTGCTCGGGGATCGTGCACTCGCGGTGACCGAACTGAAACCCAAGAGCGGCTTCTATGATTATGACTCGAAATACACCGACGGCATGACCGAACATATCTGTCCGGCGAACATCCCCGGCGACATCGCGCAGGCCTGTCTCGACATGGCGCTGAAAGCCCACCGTGTGCTGGGGTGCAAGGGCACCTCGCGGTCCGATTTCCGCTGGGATGATGAGAAGGGCGTCGAGGGGCTGTTCCTGCTCGAAGTCAACACACAGCCGGGGATGACGCCGCTGAGCCTCGTCCCCGAACAGGCGAAATATCTCGGCATTTCCTACGACCAGCTGGTCCAGACGATATTGGAAGACGCATTATGAGCGCAGGGGCGACGATCAAGCGCGGGAAGCGGCCTGCCGTAAAACGGACGGCGCGCGGCAAGAAGCCGCCGTCGATAATTACGCGGGCCATCGGCACGATCCCGATCAGTGCCGCGATGTGGCAGCGGCTGGCGACATGGACGATCCTTGCCACGGCAGGGGGCGCGGTAATTGCGATTGCGGTGATGCTGGGCATTCCGGGCTATGTCGGCGGGCAGATGGCCGAAGGCGTCGGGCGTGCGGGCTTTGCGGTGAAGCGCGTCGAAGTGACCGGCATTGACCGGATGGAGCGGCTGACGGTTTATGCTATTGCGCTCGATCAAAACTCGCGAGCGATGCCGCTGGTGGATCTGAACAAGGTCCGCGCACAGTTGCTGCAATATGGCTGGATCAAGGATGCACGCGTTTCGCGGCGGCTGCCTGACACGCTGGTGGTGGACATACTGGAGCGCAAACCGGCGGCGGTTTGGCAGCATGGCGGGCGACTGTCGTTGATCGACGCAGGCGGCATCGTGCTGGAGCCGGTGGCTTTGAATGCAATGCCCGATCTGCCGCTGGTGATCGGCCCCGACGCCAATGTTCAGGCAACCGCGCTCACTGAACTCATGACGCATGCCCCACGCCTGAAACCGATGCTGGCGGGCGCGACCTGGGTCGGCGGGCGGCGCTGGGATTTGAAATTTCAGTCGGGCGAAGTGCTCGCGTTGCCCGAAGGCGACAAGCAATCAGCGACGGCGCTCAACAAGTTTGCGGCCTTGGACGGCAAGGACGGCTTTCTCGGACGCGGTTTCGTGCGGTTCGATATGCGTGATCCGGCCAAAATGTTTGTGCGGGTGGGCAAGAACAAG
>JANOZQ010000290.1:0-3896 GCA_031429555.1 Sphingomonas sp.
GCGCATTACTGGGCCGAAATCCATGTGAAGCGCATCGGCTGGGTCGGGCTTGATCCCTGTTCGGGCGCGTGCCCCGATGAAAGCTATGTCCGTGTTGCCGTCGGCCTCGACGGATCGGACGTCGCCCCGGTATCGGGCACGCGGCGTGGCGGCGGGATCGAGGAGCTCGACGTCGATGTCCGCGTGGCGCAGGAGCAATAAGCGATGACATATTGCGTCGGGCTGCTGGTCGAGGCCGGGATGGTGATCATTGCCGACACGCGGACCAACGCGGGGATCGACAATATCTCGGTGTTCAAAAAGCTTCATGTGATCGCCGATGACGACGAGCGGCTGGTGGTGCTGGCGAGCGCCGGGAGCTTGTCGGTCACGCAATCGACGCTGTCACTGCTCGAAGAAGGGCTGCCCTGTCACGACGGCAGCGGCGTTGCGCGGACGATTGCCGCACAGCCAACGATGTTCCGCGTGGCGCAGCTGGTCGGCGAGGCGGTCAGCACCGCGCGGCGGGCGATTGGCGTGACGCTCGAAGGGACCAAGATCAACGCGGGCATCTCGCTGCTGCTCGGCGGTCGCGTTAGGGGCCCGAACGGTTGGGAACCGCTGTCGCTCTACATGATCTATGCCGAGGGCAATTTCATCGAATGCCAGCCCGATGCGCCGTTCCTGCAAATCGGCGAGCTCAAATATGGCAAGCCGATCCTCGACCGCGCGCTGCGCTGCGACTCGCCGCTCGACGAAGCGGTGAAGGTCGCGCTGATCTCGTTCGATGGGACGATCCGGTCGAACCTGTCGGTCGGGCTGCCGCTTGACCTGATCGTGGTGCCGACCGACCCGGCGCGGCCAACGATCAAGCGGCGGATCGAGGAAGATGACGCTTATTTCGACGAATTGAGTGCGACATGGGGACGGTTGTTGAATGAGGCGCGGACGCAGATTCCGGACCCGCCGTTTATGTGAGGGGAGTGGGGGTGCTTGCTGACGTGTGCAAATCGACCTATTCTTTTTCTCATGAACGAAAACGTCTTTTCTGAAAGTGACCGCAGTGCGGTTCACGCGTTAGCACGCAGATACCGGGTGACTAATCCGCGCCTGTTCGGTTCAGTGCTGCATCGACGTGCGACGCAGGAGAGCGACATCGACATCCTGGTCGATGCGTTGCCGGGGGCGACGTTGTTCGATCTTGGCGGGTTGCAGGTTGAGTTGGAAGCGCTGTTCGGTGTGCCGGTCGATTTGTTGACACCGGCGGATTTGCCAGTGCGGTTCCGAAAGAGTGTGCTGGCGGAAGCACGTCCGATATGAGTGTACCGTCGGCGGACGAGTTGATCGGGCATATGGCGGAGGCAGCGGGGCAGGCCGTGACCTATGTCGAGGGACTGTCGAAGGAAGACTTCCTGACTGACAAGCGGACGCAGCAGGCGGTGATCCTCAACCTGATCATTTTGGGCGAAGCGGCGACCAAATTGATGGACCGCTATCCCGACGTCGCGGCGGCCAACGCGGCGATCCCGTGGCAAAGCATGCGTGGCATGCGAAACCGCATCGCGCACGGCTATTATGACATCAACCTCGATGTGGTGTGGGAAACCGTGTCGGTGGCGTTGCCGGATTTGGTTGCGGGGTTGGGTGGGGTGTCACGATAACCAGCCGTAAAAATGGTGATTTTTGTGTGTCAGGATAATCACCAACCCCGCGGACAGCAGCCCATCTTGCGTTTCGCTCCGGCGGAGGCGGCTATCGAGGCAAGACCGCTAAATAATATTTTGGAGCAATTTCGTTAAAATTGCAAATTGGTCGAATGCGGAATCTCGCGTATCTAAATCATCCTCGGTTGATCTGGATCGATGACGCGATAGCCACGAAAATTAGGCGCTCGCGCTTCCATTCCACCGTCAACCGCTATGGCTAGTCCGCGAACATAAATGCCCAAGAAGTTATCGACCTCATCCAGCGAATAAATACGACGGTCTTTGCCACGGTAAATCTGCAACTCTCTTTCCCCAGAGGAGCCACGGCTGCAGTCCATATATTCATAATCAGCAGCGTCGAAATCGTCTCGCCCAAAGTTAGCTAACGCAAATGACGCCGCAACATCAATTTCCGCACCTTGCGGGCGGTGTCCAAGGCGAAAGCCCGGAACAACAACGAAAACGCTACCGTTCCTGACGCGAACTAACGGTGCCTTGATTGCCATATAAACCGTTCGGTTACCTGATAGTCGACCTACGGGAACGGCAGAGAATGGAATTTTATAGCAGTTGGATTTTTCTCCCGCTGCATAGGAGCCTGCAAGCCTTATAGCATCGGCATTCTGCTTACGACCTGCAGGAGCTCCATGCCGTAAGCAGTAATCCTCCGCATCCTCAACGCAAAGATCACCTTTAAATAAAGCAGCAAGTGAATTTATCGAAGTGTTGTAGTTGAATAGCCCACCACCTGGCCCAAGTTCCTTTTTGATGAAATGAGCGACGGATTCTGGTGTCGCCTTTTCAGGTTGCGATCCGAGAGATCGCGCGATGTCCAGAAAGTTGGTTAGAAGTAGGCTTGACACCGCTGATTGTTCCTTATTGGAGGCTTAGCTTATGAGGAAGACTGTCAAAGTGCTGCTTGATCTCTTCATTTCTGATTCTGAGACCCAACCTACCAACAGACTCGGTTGAATTCCAGATATTATCCCAAGGGGAGTTCTTTTCGTGCGTCATTTCGGAAAGCTCAAAGGCCCCGTATCCTACGTATGCTTGAAATACTTGTGTAATAAATCTTGCATCATGTGAGTTTAGAACTGGTTCAACACGCGATAATTCGCCCGTTTCCAGATCCAGCCGCTCAGCTCTGGTAGTAATTGGCCGTTTTCCGAACTCCTTAAATGCGTCTCTAACGACCTTTATGACTGGCCCATATTGCCACGCTTCAATTGGTTGCTTAACCAACGGGATACCGAACGCCGTTAAAAACCAGCCATGTGCAAAATATATTATCTTCAAAAGCGAAACCTGAGTAATTTTTACATCAATGCTATCACCCAAGTCCAAAACATAGTTTCCAACTGCGCGGGCATCATATGGAGCTGTAACGGAATTAGGCACGCCTCACTCCGCTGCCGCCTGCCCAAACATATCCACCTCACCCGCACCATCATCTTCATTTGCCGCCGGTCCCGCTTTCGCTTTCCCGCGCCGGTCGAAGGAGTCCCACACTTCGTTCCAGTTGCCGCGCGTTGCCGCTTTCGAATATTCGGTCGCGCGGGTTTCGAAGAAGTTGGCGTGTTCGACGCCGTTGAGCAGGGGGGCGAGCCAGGGCAGCGGGTGTTCGTCGATCATGAACATCGGCTTGAAGCCAAGCTGATTGAGCCGCCAGTCGGCGATGTAGCGGACATATTTCTTGATGTCCTTGGCGGTCATGCCCGACACGGGACCGTCGGCAAACGCGAGGTCGATGAACGCGTCTTCCAATCGCACGGTCGTCTGGCAGCAATCGAGGATGTCGTCCTTGACGGCTTTGGTCAGGCAATCGCGCTCCTTGGTGAAGGCGTGGAACAGCTTGGTGATGCCTTCGCAATGCAGGCTTTCGTCGCGGATCGACCAGGTGACGATCTGGCCCATGCCCTTCATCTTGTTGAAGCGCGGGAAGTTCATCAACATCGCAAACGATGCAAACAGTTGCAGCCCTTCGGTAAAGCCGCCGAACATGGCGAGCGTGCGGGCGATGTCCTGATCATTGTCGACGCCGAACGTGTTCAGATAGTCGTGCTTGGCTTTCATTTCCTCGTACTGGAGGAACATGCCATATTCGCTTTCGGGCATGCCGATCGTGTCGAGCAGATGCGAGTAGGCTGCGATGTGCACCGTTTCCATGTTGGAAAAGGCGGCGAGCATCATCTTGATCTCGGTCGGCTTGAA
>JANOZQ010000291.1:0-2492 GCA_031429555.1 Sphingomonas sp.
TTGTCGCCGCTGATGACAAAACGGCCGAGAAAGGCTTCGGCCTGACCGATGCTGGCGTCGAGTGACCGCGCCAGGATCATGGCTTCATAACTTTGCTGGCGCGACCCGAGAGCATCGTCGCGGTCCCTCGTCGCGGCACCGAGCACAAGGACGAGCGCCACAATCGTCGCTGCACCGGCAAGCGCGATGACAATGCCCAGCATCAGCCGCCAGCGGGTTTGCCCTTCGAAGTCGTCGTTGCCGTCCATCAAACGGCAGAATAGCGCGAAACGAAGCGAAATAAAATTTCTAGTTGATCACGCCGGTTGCGCGGCCTGCCGCCGCAAAACGTGCGAGGATCGTGGTGACTTCGTCGCTCGTGTGCTCGGCGCAAAGCGAACAACGCAGCAGGGTCATATTCGCAGGCGTCGCAGGCGGGCGCGCGAGGTTCACGTACAGACCTTCCTCCAGCAGCGCGCTCCACATCATCGCGCCGCGTTCGAGGTCGGGCATGATGACCGCAATGATCGCGCTTTGCGCTTCGGGCGTGCCGAGTTCGAAACCGAGATCGCGCAGCCCCTGATGCAGGCGCTTTGAATTTTCCCATAAGTGCGCGCGCTTGTTGCCCGAGTGCATCAGCTTGCGGATCGATTTGGCCGAGCTGGCAACGACTGTCGGCGGCAACGAAGCCGTGAAGACATAGGGGCGGCAGACAAGGCGCATGATCTCGAATTTCGGATGGTTCGACACGCAAAAGCCGCCGATCGTGCCGACCGATTTCGAAAAGGTGCCGATGACGAAATCGACATCGTCCAGACACCCTTGCGCTTCGGCGACGCCGCGGCCGTTTTCGCCGAAAAAGCCCATCGAATGCGCTTCGTCGACAAGGATCATCGCGCCATGCTTTTTGGATATTGCGATCATTTCGGTCAGCGGCGCGATGTCGCCCATCATCGAATAGACGCCTTCGAGAATGACGAGCTTGCCGGCCTCAGCGGGGATACGGCCCAAGCGTTTGTCTAGATCCTCGACATCGTTGTGGCGGAAACGCACCGTCTGCGCGTTGCCCAGCGAACAACCGTCGTAGATCGACGCATGGCTGTCGGCATCGAGAATGATGAAATCATCCTTCCCCGCAATCGTCGAAATAATGCCGAGATTGGCCTGATACCCCGTCGAAAAGACCATTGCATGGTCCATGCCGTAAAATTCGCGCAATGCGTCTTCGCATTCCTTGTGGCCTTGAAACGTGCCGTTCAGGACGCGGCTGCCCGTCGTCCCTGCGCCAAATTCGTCGAGCGCGTCCTTGCCCGCTTGAATGACATCGTCGTCGAATGTCATGCCCATATAATTATAGGTGCCGAGCAGGATCGTTTCCTTGCCGTTCACAACCGCGCGGGTCGGTGACAGAACTTGCTCCATGACGAGCGAAAACGGATCACGCACGCCGGTGGCCAGCAATGTCTCCCGCTGCTCGATCAGCGCATCGAATTTCGAAAACAGGTCACCCTTTACTTTGGGGAAACGCGGATCGGCTTCGCTCATCGCTTATCCTTTTAGCTTGATGACAGCGTCGACCAGCTGTCCGACGGTTTCGATGTCGGCTTGCATGTTCATCGTGATCATGACGTCGAATTCGTCCTCGATCGCCGCCACGAAGTCCATGACGGTCAGCGAATCCCATTCGAGATCGCCCATGAATGTCGTGGCTTCGGTGACAGCGACACCCTTTTTATTGAAGGGTTCGATCTGGGCCATGATGGCGTCATAGGTTTGGCTGCGGTCAATCATATTTTGTCCTTAAAGAACTGCGACGATTAAAGCCAACCCGCCGCGCGATACCAGTCGGCAGTGGCTTTCAAGCCGTCGGGCGTCGCGATTTGTGGCGTCCAAAGTGTTGCGGGCGGACGTTTGGCGGGGTCGATCACCCAATCGGGGTGCGTCATATACGAGACGCGGTCGCGGGTCAGTTTGGCTTTGTCGCCCCGAAAGATACCATCCCAAGCCGCACCGAGGTTGAGGGCAGCTTTCGGGAGTGCCAGCGTCACCGGATTGCGACCAACGGCGGCACCGATCATTTTCGCATAGTCGGTATGACTCCAGCCGTCGGGCTGTCCATCATCGGCTTCGTAAAAAGCGTGCGCGGGGGCCTTTTCAACCATCGCCACGATCAACCGCGCGAGATCGTCGGCGTGTATCGCGGACAGCCGCCCCTTCGGCGGCAATGGCATGATTCCGCGCTTGGCAAATTTGAAGAGCTCCAGATTGTCAGTATCGCCCGGGCCATAGATGGCGGGCGGCCGGACGACCGACCAGTCGAGCGAAGACGCCACAACGGCATCCTCGGCTGCGCGTTTCGAAGCGCCGTAGTTCGATAATTCCGGCGACCGGGCCGACAGTGATGAGACGTGCACGAAACGCTTCACGCCCGCCGCTTGGCCCGCCGCCAGCATATTGACCGTGCCTTGCCGGTTGCCCTTGTCAAAGGTTGCGGCATCGGCGTTGACCACGCC
>JANOZQ010000292.1:0-4535 GCA_031429555.1 Sphingomonas sp.
TGCAGGACGCGGTGAAGGCCGCAATGTCTGAAACCATCCTGCGCTCATTGATCACCGACGGCATACTCGCGGGCGTCGGTGCGGTCGTCGTGTTCCTGCCGCAGATCATCATCCTGTTCGCCTTCATCCTTATCCTCGAAGCCAGCGGCTATATGGTCCGCGCCGCGTTCCTGATGGACCGTCTCATGTCCTCGGTCGGTCTGTCGGGCCGCGCGTTCATCCCCCTACTGTCGAGCTTTGCCTGCGCCATCCCCGGCATCATGGCGACGCGGACCATCGAAGACCCGCGTGACCGGCTGACGACCATCCTCATCGCCCCATTGATGACCTGTTCGGCGCGCCTGCCCGTCTATGCCGTCATCATCGCCGCCTTCATCCCGCCCACCCGCGTCGGCCCCGGTATCGGGTTGCAAGGGCTCGTCCTCTTCGGCCTCTACCTTTCGGGCATCCTCGGCGCGCTTGCCGCAGCACTTCTCCTTCGCCGCACGGTGACGAAGGGCCCCGCGCAGGGCTTCATGATGGAAATGCCCAAATATCAATGGCCGCGCGTCAGCGATCTCCTGCTCGGCCTGTGGCAGCGCGCGTGGGTGTTCCTGAAGCGCGCGGGGACGATCATCGCGCTCACTACCGTCATCCTCTGGGCGCTACTCAGCTTTCCGCGCGCGCCGGTGGGACAGAGCCAGATCAACTATTCGATAGCAGGCCGCATTGCCGATGGCCTCGCTGTCGTCGTCAAGCCCATCGGCTTTGACCGCGACATTGCCCTCGCGCTTATCCCCGCGATGGCAGCGCGCGAAGTCGCTGTCGCCGCGCTTGCCACCGTCAATGCCATCGACACGCCGGACGAAGGCCAGCGCGACCAGTCGCTCGCCCAGTCGCTGCGCAGCAAATGGAGCCTCGCCACCGCGCTCGCTTTCCTCGCCTGGTTCGTCTTCGCGCCACAGTGCATCTCGACCATCGCGGTCGTTCGCCGCGAGACCAACGGCTGGAAATGGCCGGGCTTCATGCTGTTGTATCTCTTCACCCTCGCCTATATCGCAGCGGGAGCGACTTATTGGATCGCGAGAGCGGCCGGACTTTAGGAGAATATCGTGGCGGGCAGTCTGAACAAGGTCATGTTGATCGGCAATCTGGGCAAGGACCCCGAAGTGCGGTCGTTCCAGAACGGCGGCAAAGTCTGCAATTTCAGCATCGCGACTGGCGAAACCTGGAAAGACAAGAACACCGGCGAAAAGCGCGAAAAGACCGACTGGCACAACATAGCGATCTTCAACGAAAACCTCGTCCGTATCGCCGAACAATATCTGAAAAAAGGCTCGAAGGTCTATATCGAGGGCAGCTTGCAAACCCGCAAATGGCAGGATCAGTCGGGCGCCGACAAATACACGACCGAAGTCGTGCTCCAGAATTTCAACGGGACACTGGTGTTGCTGGATAGAGCCGAAGGCGGCGGCGGCCAGCGCGGCGGTGGGGGCGGCTATAATCAGGACGACGGCGGCGGATTTGGTGGTGGCGGCGCGGGGCGGGGCGGCAGTGCAACACGACCGAGCGCGTTTGACTCGGACTTGGACGATGATGTGCCGTTTTGACCCAAATTAGACGACGCAGGACTAAATTAATCGTGCGAAGTCACCAATTTGGACATTTATAAATGGCGCCAATTCGTCAACCTCTGTGTACTCCTGAGGAATGCCTGTAGCAAGAGTTAACACTGTGGCCGGCTTAGCGCGCCTTACACGCTTGGTTCTCAAGCTTTTTAATGTGCACATCTTCTCTTGAACATGCTCAACTTGAGCAATTCCTCGGATAACCTCAAAGAACCCAAGCGAATTCTTTGAAATAGGGTCATTCATCTCCTTTCCATTTGCAAATATTAGAAATTTCTGACCGATAGCAATGTCATCCAACCTTCCAAGATTCAGAGCAACCCGATAGGTCGAATCGGTAGGAAAGTCTGCCCAATCCGTAAAGATATCGCGGTCATTGCTTACAAGGCCAATCACAACACCATGATAAGGATTATTTTCAATTGACATCTGAATTTAGCCCTTCGACAGGAGAGGTTTGAATCACGATTAAATTTGATCTGGCATCAATTATTTCATCGTTTCTTTTCTTGGAAACGAATGGCCTGATCCTTAATCGTTTGATGACATCTTGCGAAGCCTGTTCGATTTTTAACTGGGTCGTATGCTGACCCAATTCCCATTCCTCGACCAAAATCTGTATCAGCCCGTTTCCTTGAACGTTCTGAACCACCCCTCCGGCGACTAACCGCTCGAGATTACTATCATCTTCGTAATAGATTGAAACAGCCGTTGCCATCGCGAAAAGATCGCTTTTCTCCAGTAGTAATACGATCCGGCCATCGGAGTCGTAATCATTTACAACTGCCCGCACCGAGGGGAGGAATTTATGTGAATGCTCGGTGGCCCTACCCACTGCAGCAAATACTATCCACAGCATTACTAAAAGAATTATCGTGACAGTCATAATCCATGAAAACGGAACTGACCACTGCGGCAATATAAATATGGTCAGAAGCGACAGGCCGATGCCTAGAAAACCAGTTATCAGGCTCGTTCGCTCAGCAGCAACCGCGCTCACGTGCTGGAAAGGACTCTGAATGGACATCTCTCGATATTAGTATGCGAGCTTTTTGCTTTTGCATATATATGATTGACGGCCATTCCGATTTAAAGAACCGAGACTCAAGGCTTACGCGAGGCTGATTTTGCTAATCTGAAACGTCTCAGTTATCCATCATATGCTTCCAACGGCAGTTCACCCGCCCCTTAAATCCCCGCCATCTTCCGCAACGCCGCATTCATCCGCGTTTGCCATCCCGGCCCGTCCCTCACGGAAATAGTCGATCAAGTCGCTGCCGAGGCGCAGACTGATTTGCACCTTGGGTTCTTCGCCCCCGCGCTTACCCCACCAACACGGCCGCACACGACGCGCGCAGCTTCGGCATCCGGTCAACGTCCATCGCATTGTCGATATTCTGAATGATTTCGCGCAGCCGTTGCGCTTCATCGTTAGAAGACATGCACCCGATCTCGGTCGATCGCGGCCTGAAAGCGGGCGCGGCGCGCGGGTTCGCTGACCAGATCGACCTTGAGGCCGAGCATGTCGCTCAGCCGTTCATTGATGACGGCAAAGTCAAACAGATCGAGCTTGCGTGCATGATCGAGCTGCGCCGCAAGGTCGACATCCGATCCCGCTGTCGCGCCATCGCGGGCGACCGAACCAAAGAGTGACAAGCTGAGCACCCCCATCGCGCGTAATTCGGCCTCGCTGGCTTTCAGGCGATCAAGGGCGGTCTGGCGGTCCATAACGAAAAGTATAAAGCAAAGTGCGCGCTGCGCCAATCACCCCTTCAACAACCCCTTCAGCCCCGCAAAGGCGGCGCTCCCCACTTCGCCCTCGGCCAGCACGCCTGCCGCGCGCAACTGCGCTTCGGCAGCGGGACTCCGCGGGAAGGGGTCGACGCTGAGCGCAAGCGTCTGGGCGACCGCTTCGCCGATGTCGACCGCGGCGCCATCATATTCGACGATGTCGAGCTCATCCTCGTCGAGTTCGATTTCGCCCGCATCATCGGCTTCGACGGGCGCGCAGACGAAGTGGATGGCAAAGGCGTCCTCGACGCTTTCACGCACCGGCTCACCGCTCGCCACGCAGGCCCTTTCGATCACCGCGCTCACCGTGCCCAGCGCATCGACGCCGCCCGCCCGCGCCAGCAGATTGGCATTCGCCGTCAGGCTCTCGATCCGCGTCCAGCCAAAGCGCTTCGCCAGCGCCGCACATTCGTCCGCGTCGGCGGCAATACCGGTCTTGTGCCCGCCCGCGCCGATCTGGTCGACAGCAACGCGGCGTGAAAATTCCGGCGGTGTCATCCCAGTGACCCTTTCAAGAGGTCCGCCGTCGTCACGGCAGCAATGCGCGCTTCCAATGCCGTGCTCATTGCCACCAATTCGTTAATGGCCGCGTCTTCAGGCGGGGCATCGCGATAGACGTTGCGGATCACGGCTTCCTTGCGCTCGCCATCCCGATACGCGCCCAGCCGCCCGCCAAGCATTCCCATGATCCCGCCGACCCGTTTTCCCACGACAAGGTCGCCAAAACCGACTTCGCGCATTGTCCCGTCCATGTCGTCAATGAACACTTCGGTGAGCAAGACCGAGGGCAGTGCGCCGCTCTCGCCCTCGCGTTCGAAGCGAAGTAGGACAAGACTCAGCACCAGTGCCACCATGTCAAATCGCCCGTCCATTGTATCGGGCACAAGGGCGCGCGTATACCACTCGGGCCGACGCGCCTCGGCCACCACGGCGTTATAGAGCAGCATGAGGTCACCGCGATCACGCCGGTCGCCGAACAGTCGTGATAACAATCCCATATCTACTCCGCTTGCCGCGCTGTGCTGTTGCGCATATTGAGCGGTTAACGCCCCCGCGCAAGACAGAGTGAGTATCATGACCAAAGCCCTGACAATTTCCGTCGCGTTGATCGCGCTTGTCGCCAGCAGCGGCTGTTCG
>JANOZQ010000293.1:0-6019 GCA_031429555.1 Sphingomonas sp.
ACCTTTTCACTGACGAGTTTTTCGGCGCCGTCGCCATACTGGTCAACGAGTGCCTGCGCTTTATCTCGATTACGCAGTTGTTGTGCGCGCTTTTGGCCAAACATGATGAGCATCGATACGCCTCACTTCAGTCACGGTAACGCTTAAAGGCGGGTTAGGCTCCCGATTTTATGACGATGATATGTTGTAACTTCGCGGTGGCAGTGCCATAAGCGTTTCAACAGGAGTCGGACTTGAACACGGGCGTCGTCAGAAACGGAACAATGGACCGCGTCGCGATGATGGTGTCGGGGCTGTGTCTGGTCCATTGCCTCGCGACCGCACTGCTGCTCGGTACGTTGTCGACAGTGGGAGGGTTGCTCGGCAGCCCGATCATTCACGAAGCCGGCCTCGTTCTTGCACTTTGCCTCGGTGTCGTCGCGCTCGGTAACGGTATCATGCGGCACGGCCGTTTCCTGCCCCCCTCGATTGGTGGTCTCGGCATTGGCGTGATGGCCGCCGCGCTCACGCTACCGCACGGCGGTTATGAAATGGTCGCGACGATGCTGGGTGTGGCGCTGCTCGCAACCGGCCATTATCTCAATCGCTTGGCATTGGTCTGAACCGCGCCTACATTCCCTGCATGGGCGTTCACGATCACACACTCCACCACGGCAGGCCAATGGCCGAAGCTGCGCAGACCGCACTCGAAGGGTCGGGCGAACAATGGACCGCGATGCGCGCGTCGATTTACGCGGTGCTCTCCGAATTCGAAAAGCCTGCGAGCGCCTATGACATTGCCGAGGCGGTCTCCAAATCCGAAGGCCGCCGGATTGCCGCGAACAGCGTTTACCGCATTCTTGACCTGTTTGTCAGCGCCAACATCGCCCGCCGCGTCGAAAGCGTGAATGCCTATGTGGCGAACGCGCACCCCGATTGCGTCCACGACTGTATTTTCCTCGTTTGCGATGATTGCGGACAGGCAACGCACCTTGATGATGACAGCGTGACTGCCAAAGTCCGTGCGGCTGCGACCGGGGCAGGGTTTCAGCAGCTTCGCCCCGTCATTGAAGTGCGCGGTAAATGCGCTGACTGCGGTTAGCGGCGCTCTGACGCTCGTTCCGCAGCTTCGGCGGCGCGCTCAGCCAGCAACGCAGCACGTTCGGCAAAATCGGCGGCGCGCTCTGCTGCTTCATCGACCCGGTCGATTTCGACCGTAACACGTTCGCGGCGCTCGCTATGATGGTCGTCGAACAGATCACCGATATCGGGGCCCTGCGATCCGATCAGAAACAGTCCCGCCGCGATCATGAAAACCTTGGCGCGGTTGCGTTTAAGCTGTGCAGTATCGTCGTTCATACTCACAATATGACCTGCTTCGCCACCAATCTCAATCCCTTTTAGCGGGGAAACAGTGCGGATTGCGGTTGATTAAATCACCGCCTATTATGCGATATGTCCAATCGACCCGATACGCCGTTGCTCGACACGGCCAATACACCTGCCGAGTTACGCAAACTCCCTGCTTCCGATCTTCGCCAGCTTGCCGATGAACTGCGCGCCGAAATGATCTCGGCCGTGGGCACAACCGGCGGACACCTTGGCTCGGGCCTCGGCGTGGTCGAGCTGACGGTGGCAATCCATTATGTCTTCAACACTCCCGAAGACCGTCTCGTCTGGGACGTCGGGCACCAAGCCTATCCGCACAAGATCCTCACCGGCAGGCGGGACCGCATCCGCACGCTGCGCCAACCCGGCGGGCTTTCGGGCTTCACCAAGCGCACCGAGAGCGAATATGATCCGTTCGGCGCGGCGCACTCATCGACGTCGATCAGCGCGGCGTTGGGCTTTGCGGTCGCGAACAAGCTGAACGACAAGCCCGGCAAAGCCATCGCGGTCATCGGCGACGGGTCGATGTCGGCGGGCATGGCCTATGAAGCGATGAACAATGCCGAACAGGCCGGCAATCGCCTCGTCGTTATCCTCAACGATAACGACATGTCGATTGCCCCGCCGGTCGGCGGTCTCTCGGCCTATCTCGCGCGCATCGTGTCGAGCCGTGAATTTCTGGGTCTCCGCGACCTCGCTAAGCGCCTTGCGCGCAAACTGCCTCGCCAGTTGCACTTGAGTCTCAAGAAAACGGACGAATTCGCACGCGGCATGGCGATGGGCGGCACGTTCTTCGAAGAACTCGGCTTCTATTATGTCGGGCCCATCGACGGGCATGACATGGATCACCTGATTCCTGTCCTCGAAAATGTCCGCGACGCGGCGGAGGGGCCATGCCTGATCCACGTCGTCACCAAAAAGGGCAAGGGCTATGCTCCGGCAGAAGCGAGTGCCGACAAATATCATGGCGTCCAGAAATTCGATGTGGTGTCGGGCGTCCAGGCGAAGGCCCCACCGGGTCCGCCGAGCTATCAGAATGTTTTCGGCGAAACGCTCGCCAAGCTGGCCGAAACCGACAAGCGCATTGTTGCGATCACCGCCGCCATGCCGAGCGGCACAGGCGTCGATAAATTCGCCAAGGCGCATCCCGACCGCGCGTTCGATGTCGGCATTGCCGAACAACATGCCGTGACCTTCGCTGCCGGGTTGGCGGCGCAGGGCATGCGGCCCTTCTGCGCGATTTATTCGACCTTCCTGCAACGCGCCTATGATCAGGTCGTGCATGATGTCGCGATCCAGAACCTCCCCGTCCGTTTCGCCATCGATCGCGCAGGGCTGGTCGGCGCGGACGGTTGCACGCATGCGGGGTCGTTTGACGTTACCTACCTTTGCACGTTGCCCAATTTCGTTGTCATGGCGCCTGCGGACGAAGCCGAACTGGTCCACATGACGCACACCGCAGTCCTGCACGACAGCGGCCCGATCGCCTTCCGCTATCCGCGCGGCAACGGGACGGGCGTGGCGCTTCCGCAAGTCCCGCAGCAACTCGAAATCGGCAAAGGCCGCATCGTCCGCCAAGGCAAGAAAGTTGCGATCTTGTCGCTCGGCACCCGCCTCGAAGAAGCCATGAAAGCCGCCGAAGTGCTCGAAGCCAAGGGGCTTTCGACGACAGTGGCTGACCTTCGCTTCGCCAAACCCTTGGACGTGGACCTCATCCGCAAACTCCTCACCACGCACGAAGTCGCGGTAACCGTCGAAGAAGGCAGCATCGGCGGCCTCGGCGCGCACGTCCTGACAATGGCAAGCGACGAAGGGCTGATCGACGCAGGGCTGAAACTGCGGACGCTGCGGTTGCCCGATCTGTTTCAGGATCACGACAAACCCGAAGTGCAATATGCCGAAGCAGGGCTTGATGCAGCAGCGATTGTCGATAGCGTGCTGAAAGCGCTGCGGGTAAATAGCGTGGGGGTCGTTGAGGAAGTACGGGCTTGAGCCCGATAGTTTCAAAAAGCAGCCGCCACTCCAAAATCACCGGCGACTTTTCAGAACATCTTATCCTTTATTGGCTCTCGAAGCATGGCTTCGAATGTGCCCGCGTCGATCACGTGGGATTGGATTTGATTGCCCGCCGACCGAATTCGACGGAAGTCATGGGCATCTCGGTCAAAGCGAGGTCTCGAAACCCTGGATACGAGGGCAGTTACCTCAGCGTTCCCAACGAAAATTACGATAAGCTGCAAACAGCGTGCATCGCCTTTCGTTGCAAACCGTATTTTGCGATTGTCGTGGACGAGGCAAACAGGATTGATGCCTTCATTTTGTCGGCAGACCATTTTTTGAGGATTTGCCCGCCCGGCAAAAAGGTCTCGTCGTGGCGGATGACTGAAAAAAGCTTGGCAGAGTATGCTAGCGACCCCAAAATTAAATGCTTCAGGTTCAACACCGGGACATTGAATTGGTGGACATGAAGTCGAGAGACAATACCAATTACCCCCGATAAACCTCCCGCCTATTACCAACCGTTAGCACCAATATCACCAGCCGCTGCCCCTCGATCCTTACGATCACCCGCCAATCATCGACGCGATAACGCCACAGGCCGACAAGCTTCCCCGTCAGCGCTTTGCCGCGAGAATGTGGATCTTCGAGTTGAGAAATCTCGTCAAGCCGCTCGAGAACACGATTGCTCGTTTGTCGATCCAGCTTGCGCAGCGCTTTTTGCGCGGCCGCCGTGTATTCAAGTGTCCAGGCCAAGGATGCGCTTCATCTCTTCGTGGTCCACATTCTTCGACGGATCATAATCGCGCAGCGCTTCCTCGGCGGCCGCATAATCCTCCATATCGTCGATATATTCCTGAATGGCGGCACGGGCGTAAAACGTCTTTGTGCGCCCCGTCCGCTTGGCAATCGCGGTCAGGCGCGCTTCAAGATCAGCGTCGAGGCGTATGGCAAGCATGGCGATTTCCTTCTGCTATACACGTATAGCAAATGATTCGACGGCACAAGTCACCACTTCCCCCCGGCCTCCTCGATCGCTTTCAACAGCGCCTTCTTGCTTGCCGTCCGGCTCGCGCCTGCGTTGCGGGTAAGCTCGGGATTGCCCAGTTCGGCGCGGCGCTTGGCCAGGCGCGCAGCGTATTCGGCATGGTCGATCCGCTTGCCCGGCCAATTCTCGGGTTCAGCCTTTGATGTCGTCGATGCCATAATCGCCAAAACTCTCGTCGCGGATGCGCCGTTCCAAATACACCAGATCGACGTCGGGGTTAAGCGCGAACAGACTTCGCGCCTGATCTATCCGGTCGCGAGCGGTGCCGGACGCATATTGGCCCATCCTGTCGGCGATCAAATCCTCGACCGAAATGATCGCAAATCCCCCATCTGCGCTGAAGTTATCGATCAACACAATGTGCGCCGCATCGACGCTGCCGTCCATCGGCACATCGGCAACAATTTCGAAGCCAAGGCCGAGATCGGGATGCACCCATCCGCGCAACGACTTGCCCGCGCCCGATGGTCGGACAAATCCATGCAGTTGTAATTCTACTTCAAGTTCGGGCTGTACTGGCGAACAAAGGTCGAAATCACCTGTGACCAAGGCGCTTTGCGAATAATATTCGGCCGCCGCTCCACCCACCAGCACGGGCCTTGGTAACCCGCGCGCGACCATCGCTTCGCTGACCGTTGCGAAAAGGCGGAGGGCGGCTTCGAATTCGGGGCGATAGGGGCTGGACACTGGCAAAGAAGTAGCGCGTGGCAACCCCTTCGTCTATCCGACCACGGTGCCCAAAACCCGTGCCGACCAACGCCTTGTCGACCTCGGTCTCGCCGACAGCCAAAGCCATGCCCAGGCACTCATCCTCTCGGGCAACGTTTTCATCGGCGACCGGCGGGTGGACAAGGCGGGGCAGGCGGTCGCCACCGACGCGCAGTTTACGGTCAAGGGCCGCGACCACCCGTGGGTCTCGCGTGGTGGGGTCAAGCTTGCACATGGGCTGGCGCATTTCGGCTGGGATGTGGCGGGCGCGGTCGCGATGGACGTGGGGTCATCGACCGGCGGGTTTACCGATGTCCTGCTCGCCAAGGACGCGGCGAAAGTTTACGCGGTTGACTCGGGCACCAACCAGCTCGCCTGGAAGCTCCGCCAAGACCCCCGCGTTATCCTCCATGAACAAACCAGCGCGCGTATCCTCACCGCGGCACATATCCCCGAACCCATCGACCTGATCGTCTGCGATGCAAGTTTCATCGGCCTCGCCAAAGTCCTCGAACGACCGCTGACCTTTGCAACCCCCGCTGCCCGCCTGTTGGCGCTGATCAAACCGCAGTTCGAGGCGGCGCGCGAGCAGGTTGAAAGCGGCGGCGTTGTGCGTGATCCCGCCGTGCACCGCGCGACCTGTGAAGCGGTCGCGGCATGGATCACTGCACAGGGCTGGACTGTCAAAGGCATCACAACAAGCCCGATCACCGGCCCCGAAGGCAATGTCGAATTTTTGATTGCTGCGAATCGCAACTGTGGCGCAGAAGTCACAGCCAAGCATTTACCATAGCTTGACCTTGAATAGATCACATGCCAGCCAGTCTAAATGGGGCTGGGATCGCGCATATTAGTTGGTGCTGCTGTGATCGCGACGCATCCCGCCTTTGCACAGAA
>JANOZQ010000294.1:0-4504 GCA_031429555.1 Sphingomonas sp.
ATAAAAAATCTTGTCCTGGTCAGCGATACCGACGGTCATCGCGTTAACGAGGATGTTGCCATCATAGGCGGCGTGGAAATTCACTTCGCCGCCCACCGTCGGCACGCCAACGCAATTGCCATAGCCACCGATGCCGCTGACCACGCCTGCAATCAGGTGCCGCATCTTGGGATGGTCGGGGCGGCCAAAGCGCAGGGCGTTCATGTTCGCAATCGGCCGCGCGCCCATTGTAAAGACATCGCGCAATATGCCACCGACGCCGGTCGCTGCCCCCTGATAGGGTTCGATATAGCTTGGGTGATTGTGCGACTCCATTTTGAAGATTGCCGCCTGACCATCCCCGATGTCGATCACGCCCGCATTCTCGCCGGGGCCGCAAATGACTTGCGGGCCGGTCGTCGGGAGCTTTTTCAGGTGAAGACGCGATGATTTATACGAGCAATGCTCAGACCACATGACCGAGAAAATGCCGAGTTCGGTGATGTTCGGTTCGCGCCCCATTGCGTGCAGCACGCGGGCATATTCTTCAAGGGACAGGCCATGTTCGGCGACGATTTCAGGGGTAATTTCTGACATGACGCTCGCTCTAGCGAGCGACGCGGTTCCTTGCCACCCACGATGCGAGGATGGCCGCAACCGTGAAGGCGAACAGGCCGACGCCCCAAAGCCCGGCATCAACCGCAACCGGCGGCGGGCCGAACCAGTTGATGACCTGCGCTGCAAGCAGGAACAGGATCAGGATCGGCAGCGCCCATGATTTGCGCGTCGCGGGAAAAGCACGCGCGTAAACCACTACACTGACCGCGAGCAGACCGAGTTCAAGCGGCATTTCGATCAAGGGATAATTCCAAAGACCGAGGCCAAGTTTGGGCGGCGATCCATTAAGCGTCAGGTCGGGCACATGGACCAAAAAATCGAGCAGCCAGTGCGACAGGACGACCGCGCCGCCGATCAAACCGCTCGCCCAGTTACCGATAACCATGCGCAAAAATGTCGCAAATGCCGCCGACCACGCCAGCGCGCCGAGCAAGCTGTGCGTCCACGGCATATGATACAGGTCCATGGGATTCATCACCGACGTGCCGGGGACAATGCGTAGCGATTCGATGCCGAGGGGTACGAAGGCGAAAAAGGCAAAATCGACAAGCTGGGCCGCGACAAACAAAGTGCCGAGCTCGGGAGCCTTGGGCAGCGTAGCAGCAGCGAATGCCGCACTATAATGCCCTATAAACATCCTGTTGCCCTCGCGCTCGGCGCCGGTGCCGGCGTCAGGCTGCCCGCGGGAATATCAGGCCTTGCAGGACTGCGCGCCCTTGCCCGGTTGGGTGACGTTCACGGTTTCCCCGGACACGGTCATCGAATAACCGCCTTCGGCAACCATCGGCTGACCCGCTTCGGGCGCTTCCAGCTTTGTCGCAGGTCCATTTTCGGTGGTGCGCAGGTTCGCCATCTTGTCGCCCTGAAACAGGTCAACATAAACCAATCCGCCATCCTTGCAGCGATAGGCTTTTGTCGATTTGATCGAAGGCGGCAGGACAACCTTTGGTGCTTTCGCCAGTTCGTCGGCCATGTCGTCCTTGCGACCGGCGACGATGGTTTCCTGCTGGCAGGCGGAAAGGGCGAAAAGGGCCGCGACGGCCACGGTTGTTGTGCGGTGCATCATAGATCCTCTACATGCGCGGGTCAGGCAATCGTCGTCAAGAGTGATGATGTTACATTATAATGACAATTTGCCGACGAGAATTGAAGCAGGGTTAAATCACAGCGTGAAGATGCCTTCGATAACCGTGACGCATGTCCCGCTCAGCACGACGCGATCCCCGGACAAACGACAGCCGACATGGCCGCCGCGCGCGCTCGCCTGATAGGCCGTGAAATTATCGCGACCGAGACGGTCTGCCCAATAGGGAACCATAACCGCGTGGGCCGACCCCGTGACCGGATCTTCAGGAATATTGAAATAAGGGGTAAAAACGCGACTGGCAATATCGGTACTGTCGCCCGGCGCACTGACGATGGCGACAATTTTGCCGAGAGCCGCTAACGTCGCCAGGTCGGGCGTCAAGCGACGCACGCATGCTTCATCCTCGACAATGAGCAGCGCATAGCCCTTGTCGTGCCAAAGCGTCGCGACGGGAGCCGCGATACCGAGTGCTGCTGCAATTTCAGGGAGCGGCTTGGCCGTCGGTGCCCATGCCGGCAGCGCTAGGTCGTAACCTTCGCCAGCTCGTAAAACATCAAGAATTCCTGCCTGACGCGTCCGAAACGAAACATTTACGCGCGCGGGGTCGGCGCTCAGGACAAAATGCCCGCTTGCCAGCGTTGCGTGACCGCACAGTGCCACTTCGGCAACGGGGGTATGCCAGCGCAATTCATAATCCGCAGCGCCGGTGGTGTCCGGGATAATAAAAGCGGTTTCGCTAAGATTATTTTCACTTGCAATGGCTTGCAGCACGTCATCGTCAAGCCAAGCGTCGAGGGGCATGACGGCGGCGGGGTTGCCCGTAAACGGCCGGTCGGCAAAAGCATCGATCTGGACAAACGGTATTTTCATCGTGTCGCTTCCTCGGCGAGGTGGCTCGGCAGCACGCCTTCCTTGTCGACCTGCCCCTCGGGATCAATATGAATCAGGATTTCGGTTGCGGGAAATTCGTGGGCGAGCTTGTCCTCGACTTCATCCATGACGCGGTGCGCCGCGGCAACCGTCATGTTTGGATCCATCCAGACATGGAATTGCACAAAATCCTGTGTTCCGCTGGTGCGCGTGCGCAAGTCATGAATCCCTGCAAGTTCGGGATGGCGGGCAGCGACGCGCAGGAAGTGCTGGCGCTTTTCTTCGGGCCATTCGCGGTCCATCAACTGATCGACAGCCTGCGTCGATGCGCGCCATGCCCCGAGCATCAGCGCGGCCGCAATTGCGATGCCAAACACCGGATCGGCCCAGACTATCCCGGCATATTGATCGAGTGCCAGCGCGGCGATGACCGCGAGGTTGAGCAGGACGTCCGATTGGTAATGGACGTGGTCGGCGGTGATCGCCACCGACTTGGTCTTGGCGATGACATATCGCTGATACGCCAGCAGCCCGAGCGTGGCGACGATCGCGATGCCCGAAACACCGATGCCGTATTCGGCATGCGCCGTGACTTCGCCTTTCATCAGCCGTTCAATGGCGCGATAAAATATTGCCAATGCCGACAGGGCAATAATGAAAACTTGGAACAGCGCCGCCAGCGCTTCGGCTTTTCCATGCCCGAAGCGGTGTTCGCTGTCCGCTGGCTGTGCCGCATAACGCACTCCATAAAGCGTTGCGAGCGATGCCAGCAGATCAAGTCCAGTATCCGCCAGCGATCCGAGCATCGCAACCGAGCCGGTCTGCCACACCGCAAAAACCTTGAGACCGAGCAGGAACAGCGCCATGCCGATGCTGGCAAATGCCGCACGCGTTGTCAGAGTCGCACGATGGCTGTGCCCGTGATGGTGCGCGCTGCTCATGGATACATCAGGCTGGTCGTCCAGCCGTCACGCTTGCGAACAAATAATTCACGGTTGTGCAGGCGGTGCTCGCCATCCCACCAGAACTCAATGCGTTCGGGGGCCACGCGGTAGCCTGACCAATGCGGTGGACGCGGCACATCGCCGCCCGCGAACCGCGCCGTCACGTCGGCAAGCTTTGTTTCCAGCTTGGCACGGTCAGGCAAGGGCCGCGACTGATCCGAAGCCCAGGCCCCCAGTTTCGAAATCCGCCCGCGGGTTTCGAAATAGGCGTCGGCTTCGGCATCGCTGACAATCGAGACTGCCCCTTCGACACGAACCTGCCGCCGCAATGTTTTCCAGTGGAACAGCAATCCGGCGCGAGCATTGGCGGACAGGTCATTGGCTTTGCGGCTCTGCTGGTTGGTATAAAACACGAACCCTTCCGCGCTCAGCCCCTTGAGCAGCACCATCCGCACGGCCGGTTGCCCCGATGGGTTGACCGTCGCCAATGCAACCGCATTCGGATCGTTCGGTTCGGATGCTTCAGCTTCGGTCAGCCAGTCGGAAAAGCGGACAATTGGATCAGTGGTCATGATGTTGCCCTAATACCTGTACCCGACAAATAAAACCACGCGGCTCGCAATTGTTGCAACGCAACAGGCTTATGGTGTTATGCATGTCGTCAACAAAGGGGAAGACATCATGCGAGCCGCCCTTGGCTAGCCCGGCACCCGATTTGCCTGCGTTTAGCGGCGCGGCGTGGCTCGACGCCTATGGCGCGCAGGTTGCAAAGGGCGATGTCGTCCGCGAAACAACGAACCGCGCGATGTGGGCAGCGATGGCCGACGAAGTGGCGATAGCCAGCAATGGCGATCTGTCGCAGGCGCGCGCGCGCATCCAGCGGCAGGCCGACGAGATCGGCACGGGATTCCGGATGCCGGGCGATAGCGACGAGCGCAAATGGCCCTTGTCGCCGATCCCGCTCATGATTGACGTGCGCGAATGGGCAGGCATTGCCGACGCGGTC
>JANOZQ010000295.1:0-1916 GCA_031429555.1 Sphingomonas sp.
ACGACAACAAACGAAGCTGGCATCGAGAGGAACACGACTTCAAGATAGGACCGCGCCATCGGCATGGCTTCGGGGGGCGTTGCCAGCAGATGAAGCAGTGTTGGCGTCTCGAGATACCCGAACACGGCTATGACGAGCGACATGGCGAGGAACAGCCCCGCGCCGGTCCCGACCACCCGCCGCGCGGCATCGACATCGCGCCGCCCCATATGCTGGCCGACCATGATCGTCGCGGCCATGCCAAAGCCGAACAGCAGGGCAAACATCAGGAACATGATCAGATTGGCATTGCTGGTGGCTGCAAGCGCCGCCTCACCAAGGATATGCCCGACCCAGATCGCGTTGATCGATCCGTTCAGCGACTGGAGGACATTCGAACCCAGCGTCGGTAAAGCGAACAAAATGAGCGTGCGCGTGATGGGCCCGGTTGTCAGGTCTTTGCGCTGGGGCCGTGCAGGTGCTTGAGGTTCAGTGTCAGCCATTACGCCGGGCCTAGCAGAGCGGGCGGCGCATCAATAGTCATCGCAGTGAAACGTTATTGCGGGCATAGCGGCGGCGATGGCAGTTCTCCCCCGCACCGCAACCCTGATCGTCAACGCCCAGTCGCGGCGCGGAAGCGACGCATTTGATCAGGCCTGCACCGAGTTACGAGCGGCCGGTGTCGAGCTGACTGCCGCCCATGCGCTCGACGACCCCGACGATTTGCAACCGACGGTGAAAGCCGCCGTTGAGGCTGGTGCGGAAATGATCATCGTGGGCGGCGGCGACGGATCATTGTCATCGAGCGTCGACTTTATCGTCGGCACGAAAACCGTTTTTGCCTTGCTCCCGCTCGGCACCGCAAACAGTTTTGCCCGCTCGACCGGCATTCCCCTCGATCTGTCCGGCGCCATCGATGTCATCGCTAACGGCCGCGCCGCGCGGGTCGATCTCGGCATGATCGACGGTGATTATTACGCCAATTGCGCTGCCATCGGCCTTGCGCCGCTGATTGCCGAGACGGTGCCGCATGGCTTAAAGCGCTGGTTTGGCCGGGTCGGTTATTTGACCTGGGCAGGCGTCTCGCTGTTCCACTTTCGCGCATTCACCTTGATCGTTGACGGCGAACATATGGACGCCACCGAAGTCCGCATTGCCAACGGCCCGTTTCAGGGCGGCACCGAACTCGTCGACGATGCTGATGTGCAATCGGGCGAAATCGTGATCCAGGCGGTGCGCGGACGGACGCGGTTCGGCCTGCTCTGGTCGTGGTTCGCCTCGACACTGCGACTGCCACAGCGCCACGCGACAACACGCGAGTTTCACGGGCGGTCCATGCGGATCGAAACCATCCCGCCCCTCCCCATCTCAATCGACGGCGAGATCGCCGCGCACACGCCTGTCACCGCGCATATTGCGGCAGCGGGCATGTGGATGGCGCTGCCGAAACTACCCTAAACGCGCAAGCGCGGCCCGGAGGCGTTCGGCTTCGGCGGATTTTTCGGCAAAGTCGGCGCGGGCTTTTGCAATCGCTTCGGGCTTGGCCTTTTCGACGAAGGCGGGGTTGTTGAGGCGCTTGCCGACTGACTCCGCCTCCTTAGCTGCGGCTTCGATGCCTTTTGTGAGGCGAGCGCGTTCGGCATCAACGTCAACCGCACCTTTAAGTGAAAACGCAATCGTTGTGCCGTGAACGGCGATCTGCGCGCTGTTTTCAGGCGCCGAATCCGCACTTGTAGCTGCACCTAGTTTTCCAAGCCGAGCGACTGTACCTCCCTGAAATAACTCGAGCAACATAGCGTCCGTCCCCACAATGATCGGGTTGAGTTGGACGCTCCAAGGTATGTTCATCTCGGCACGCAGGGTTCGAACTTCCGTCACCGCTTCAATTTCAAGTTCAACATAGCTTTTAGCAGACGGATCAAGCGTGTAATCAGGCT
>JANOZQ010000296.1:0-2663 GCA_031429555.1 Sphingomonas sp.
TGCGGCTGGGCGCGCGGAAGCCCACTGAGTATGTCATGCAATCATCGCCGACCGCGACGCCATTATGCGCGAAACGCGGCGGGACATAGAGCATGTCGCCGGGTTCGAGCAGCCATTCCTCGGTCGGCTCGAAGTTGGCAAGCAGGCGCAGATCGTCGTGCGGGAGCAGTTCGGTGCTGTCGTCGCACAACGCTCCGACTTGCCAGCGCCGCGTGCCCAGCCCCTGCACGAGGAATACATCATACTGGTCGAAATGCGGCCCGACGCCCCCGCCGTCGCTGGCATAGCTGACCATGACATCGTCGATCCGCCAATTGGGGATGAAACGAAACGGGGTGATCAGCGCGGCGACATCGGGGACGTGGTGGTCGACGGCTTGAACGAGCAGGGTCCACGGCGTCTTGCCGAGCTTGCCGAAGCGCTTTTCAGGGATAGGGCCGGATTCGACTTTCCAGGTTTTCGGTTTCTGGACGATCAGGCGCGATTCAACATCATCCTCACACGCTAGCCCTGCGAGATCATCGGGTTCGAGCGGGTTTTTCCAATCGACCCACGGGTTGCGGATCAGCAGCGGTTTGCGCTGCCAGTGATCGCGCAGGAATGCGGCGGTGTCGAAATTGGTGAACGGGCTCATGGCTTGGGCCACCACGGCACGAACCCGCTGGTGCGGCGGACATAGTCCTCGTAGCCCGGCTTCTTGCGCTTCATCCGCCCTTCGGTTGTCGGCACGCCCGACCATTTCATCAGAGTCCACGTCAGCAGTAGCGGCCCCGGCAGCGCCCACAGGCCGGTCTCGGTTTCTGCGGCGATCAGATACAGTCCCCACCATGTGCAAGCGTCGCCGAAATAGTTGGGATGGCGGGTGTAGCGCCACAGGCCGCGGTCCATGACGTGGCCGGCGTTGGCAGGGTTTTCGCGGAAAGCCGTCAGTTGCGCATCACCGATGGTTTCGAAGCAAATGCCGATCAGTGCAACGGCGGCGCCGACGATGCCAAGTAACCCGAGGGGAGGCGCGGCGTCGATCTGGCCCAGTTGGACGGGCAGGCAGACGATGAAGAGCAACGGCGCTTGGGTGGCAAAGACCATCAGCAGCGATGCCTTGGCAAAGCCCCAGCCTTTGGCTTCCTGTGCTTTGGCGAACATGGTTGCGTAACGCCGGTCCGGCCCGTGGTCGCGCCAGCGCCAGAGCAGGTAGCCACCGAGCCTCATGCCCCAGAGCGCGCAAAGACCGAGCAGCAATGCCTTGCGCGTCGGATCACCGCTTGTGTGCAGGAAGCTTGCCAGGGCCATGACGACCATGCCGATGGCCCACAGGCTGTCGACGGGCGTCACGTCGCGCAGTTTCAGGCAGATGAGCCATGCGGCGATGAACGTAGCGACAAGAATCGCGGCATTGATGGCGAGGGTGGCGATCATGCGGCTTCGACGATGAAGCTGACAGTGGTTGTGGCCGATCCGCCGATGTTGAGCGTCTGCACCCGTTTTGCCCCCTCGACCTGATAGGCGCCCGCGGAGCCGCGCACTTGTTTGGCAGCGTCGAACAGCATCCGCACCCCTGTCGCGCCGACGGGATGGCCAAGGCCGATCAATCCGCCCGAAGGGTTGACCGGACAGCGCCCGCCCGTTTCGATTGAGCCGTCCTCGATGGCTTTCCAGCTTTCGCCGGGGGCAGTCAGGCCCAAATGGTCGATGGCCATATATTCGGTCGACGTAAAGCAGTCGTGCGTTTCGACGGCGTCGATGAGCGCGATGTCGCTGATTCCGGCGCGGTCGCGGGCGTCAAGAATCGCGCGGCGGACTTGCGGGAAGACGTAGGGCTGGTTCGCGCTTGACGCGATTTTCGCAGCATAGCTGATGGGGGCCGAGCGATGGCCCCAGCCCGATAGGCGGGGGATGCTTTCAAGTGCGATGCTGCGTTCGGCCGCGTATTCCGCGGCGCGTTTTGGCGAGGCGAGAAAGACAACTGCGGAGCCGTCGGTCACCTGTCCGCAGTCCATCTTGCGCATGCGCCCTTCGACGACGGGGTTGGCATAGTCGTCGGCTGTGAAACTCTCGGGGGTAAAGCTATAGGCGCGTGTCTGGGCGTTGGGGTTGCGCTTGGCGTTAGCGAAGTTGATTTCGGCAATGCGCATCAGATGTTCGTATTTCAGGCCGTAGCGCTTGTCATATTCGTCCGCGAGGTCGGAGAACGCGCGCGGCCATATATAGTCCGCGTCGCCATATTCATGCCCGGTCCATGCCGCGACGCCAAGGTGTTCAGCCCCGGTCTTGCCCGGCACATTGCGCATTTGCTCGATCCCGACGACGCAGGCGAGGTCGTATCGTCCGGCCTCTATTTCGGCCGTTGCGGCAAGGACCGCTACGCTGCCCGAAGCACAGGCCGCTTCGTGCCGCGCGGTCGGCAGGCCGTCAAAAGCGGAATCGGCGAGTCCAAAGAAGCCGCCGAGCAACCCCTGATGGACGAAGAGTTCCGCCGTGAAATTGCCGACATGTCCGGTGTCGATCTCACTGGCGTCGAGCGATGCGGAAGCCAGTCCCTCGTTCACGGCCTCGGCAAAGAGATCGGCAATGTCGCGGCCTTCGCGGCTCCAGACGCGCGAAAAATAGCTTTGCCATCCGCCCAGCACATAAACCATCGGTGTTCGCTTTCACTTTGTGAAGCG
>JANOZQ010000297.1:0-2293 GCA_031429555.1 Sphingomonas sp.
TCGCCAGTTGCAAGGGGGCGCAGCAATGCCCGACTTCGCCGCCGAGATGGCGCAGGAATACGCTATCGGCGCGCGCCTCGTGCATACGCATGACTTTATCGAGGGCGTCCGCGCACTGATCGTAGACAAAGACAATGCGCCACAGTGGCAGGCCGACATATCCGATGCGGCCATCGACGCGATCTTCGCACCCATGCCGCCCGGACAGGAATGGACGCCACTATGACCTACGAAACCATCCTCGTCGAAATGCACGGCGCGGTCACGCTGATCACGCTGAACCGGCCACAGGCGCTCAACGCCTTAAACAGCCAAGTTCTCGCCGAACTGATCGACGCATCTGCCGCTTATGACGCCGACCCCGACCAACGCTGCCTCGTCCTGACCGGCAGTGAAAAGGCCTTCGCCGCAGGGGCCGACATCAAGGAAATGCAGACCCGATCCTTTGCCGAAATGTATGGCGGCAACTTCTTCGCCGGATGGGAGCGCGTCACGGCCACCCGCAAACCGTGGATTGCTGCAGTAAACGGCTTTGCGCTCGGCGGCGGCTGCGAGCTGGCGATGATGGCCGATTTCATCATCGCGGGCGACGGCGCAAAGTTCGGCCAGCCCGAAATCAAACTCGCGGTTACGCCCGGTATGGGCGGATCGCAACGCCTGACCCGCGCCATCGGCAAAGCCAAAGCCATGGAAATGTGCCTGACCGGTCGGATGATGGGCGCCGCCGAAGCCGAAGCATCGGGGCTGGTCGCGCGCGTTGTGCCCGCTGCCGACCTGGTCGACGAAGCGCTGAAAACGGCCACAGCCATCGCCAGCATGGCTCCGCTCGCTACTATCGCCACCAAAGAAATGGTCAACGCGGCCTATGAGACGACGCTCCAGCAAGGCGTGGTCTTCGAGCGTCGCCTGTTCCACGGCCTGTTCGGCACCGCGGACCAGAAGGAAGGCATGGCAGCATTTGTCGAAAAGCGCGCCGGAAACTGGACGGGGCAATAGGCGAACGCTAGATCGGCGTCATGCTCGACATTCAAACGACCGTATCCGCGGTTCCCTCGTCCGAACCGCACGTCATTCGCCGCGAAGACTACACGCCACCCGATTGGCTGGTCCCCGACATTGCCCTCGATTTCGACCTCGGCCCGTCAACGACAATCGTAAAATCTACACTTTCCGTGACCCGCAACGGCAACCACGCCCGCCCCCTCGTCCTCGATGGCGACGGCCTCACCGTGCGCGCTCTGCGGGTCGATGGGCAAGTGACCAATGACTGGCACATGGATGGCGACCGCCTTGTCGTCCCTCTGACCAACGGTACGGCAACCATCGAGACCGAAGTCGAACTCGCCCCCGAGCAAAACACCAAGCTGATGGGGATTTATGCCTCGGGCGGCCTTCTCTGCACGCAATGCGAAGCCGAGGGCTTTCGCCGCATCACCTTCTTCCCCGACCGCCCCGACGTCCTCAGCCGCTACACCGTGCGCATGACGGCGGACAAAGCCGCCTTCCCGATTCTCCTCGCCAATGGTGACAACATCGCGAACGGCACCCTGGCCGATGGCCGCCATTGGGCCGAATGGCGCGATCCTCACTTCAAGCCGAGCTACCTATTCGCGCTCGTCGCCGGCGACCTGAAAGCCAACTGCGACAGCTTCACGACAATGAGCGGCCGCACCGTCGATCTCGGCATCTGGGTCCGCGAAGCCGACCTGCCGAAAACCGCACACGCAATGCACGCATTGAAGACCTCTATGAAGTGGGACGAGGATGTCTATGGCCGCGAATATGACCTCGACGTCTTCAACATCGTCGCGGTCGATGATTTCAACTTCGGCGCGATGGAGAACAAGGGGCTGAACATCTTCAACTCGCGCTACATCCTCGCCGATCCCGACACCGCGACCGACATGGATTATGACGGCGTCACCGGAGTCGTCGCGCACGAGTATTTCCACAACTGGTCGGGCAACCGCGTCACCTGCCGCGACTGGTTCCAGCTGTCGCTGAAGGAAGGCTTCACTGTTTTCCGCGACCAGCAGTTCAGCGCCGACCAAGGCTCCACAGCGGTTAAGCGCATCGAGGATGTCCGCATGCTCCGCGCCGCGCAGTTTCCCGAGGACGCGGGGCCGCTCGCGCATCCGATCCGTCCCGACAGCTATATGGAAATCGGCAATTTCTACACTGCGACCATCTATAACAAAGGCGCCGAAATCATCCGCATGATGCACAGCATGATGGGCGCAGCGAAATTCCGCGCAGGCACCGATCTCTATTTTGATCGCCATGACGGGCAAGC
>JANOZQ010000298.1:0-2470 GCA_031429555.1 Sphingomonas sp.
GATTTTTCAAAGGAAGCGTTCGATGGCGCGCGTAACAGTCGAAGATTGTGTCGACAAAATCCCCAACCGGTTCGACCTTGTCCTGCTCGCCGCCCAGCGCGCTCGGCAGATTTCGGGCGGTGCCGAACTGCTTCTGGACCGTGACCGCGACAAAAATCCGGTCGTCGCGCTGCGCGAAATCGCCGAGGACATGGTTGTCCCCGAAGAACTGCGCGAATCGGTCATCACAAACATGCAGCGCGTGCAGATCGACGATGACGATGTTGTCGACGAAATGGGCTCGCTCAGCCAGTCGGCTGAAGCGCTGCGCCTGACCGCCGCGGCACCGCCGCGTAACCAGAATCTGGGCGGCGACTACGACGGTTGATTTGGGGGCTGATCAAGCCGCGAACAATTGCGAGTCATCGGCAAACGCCTTGAACTCCAGCGCATTGCCGCTGGGGTCATAAAAGAACATCGTGGCTTGTTCGCCAACCTGTCCCTTGAAGCGGACGGTGGGCGCAATAGCGAAATATGTGCCGGACGCCTGCAGCCGGTCGGCCAATGACTGCCACTGGTCCATCGTCAGCACAACGCCAAAATGCGGGACGGGCACATCATGGCCGTCGACCGGATTGGTCATGACCGCATGTGCCGACGCCGCCAGATGCGTCACGATCTGATGCCCGTATAGATTGAAATCGATCCATGCATCCGAGCTGCGCCCTTCGGGACAGCCAAGCACACGGCCATAAAAATCGCGTGCCGCGCTCAGATCATGCACGGGAAAGGCGAGGTGGAACGGCCTCATGGTTTAATGCCTTCAAGCACAATCCGCGCGCGCATTTGCGTGGTGCAACCCGCGGATTCAGCCGCGGAAGGTTTGGTTTTGCGGATGATTCTGACTTGCGCGAAGATCAGGTCGCGGACTGCCTCACGGCTTTGCCCCGTGGCGTCCATTGCGCCTGCGCCGACGATCGCAGTGTAAAGCGCGCCGTCCTTCGCCAGCGCCGGGTTTTGCGATACCCCGATGATGGCGACACACCGTAAATCGCGGGCGATTTCGGGCGGGAGCAAGGGGGCTGTTGCAGCGGCAAGCGCAATGAGGATCATGCAAGTCCGTTAGCGCAGACAGTTGCGCCTGTCACACGCACAGGCAATAGCAGCGCGCGTGAAACGGTTTCCCAAAATGATTGCTTTGCTCACGGGGCTGGCGTCGGCGACGGGGTTCGCGCCGTTCGACCTGTGGCCCGTCACGATTGCTGCGTTTGGGCTCTGGATGTGGATCGTTTCCGATGCGCCCGATTTGCGCGGTGCACTGGCGCGGGGATGGTGGTTTGGGCTTGGCCATTTCATCGTCGGCATGAACTGGATAGCAGGCGCATTCCGCTATCAGGACACGATGCCGGTGTGGCTCGGCTATGTCGCCGTCGTGGCGTTGTCGCTGTATCTGGCGGTCTATCCGGCGATCGCGGCGGGGCTGGCATGGCGGTGGGGGCGTTCGAACAAGGCTGTCTATGTCCTGCTGTTTGCGGCCGCTTGGATTGTGACCGAATATTTGCGCGCAAGCCTGTTTACGGGCTTTGCGTGGAACCCGCTCAGCGTCGCTATGGTGCCGACACCCGCCGATGGATTGGCGAAACTCATCGGCACTTATGGCCTGTCGGGGTGCTTGATCCTCGTTGCGGGTGCACTGGTCCACACGCGGCGGCTGATCGCGTTTCCGGCGGGACTGGCCAGTATACTGCTTGGCGGATGGCTGACCACTCATCTGGCAGGGGATCCGGGACGGAGCGGCACGTTGGTCCGCGTCATCCAGCCTAACATCGGTCTTAACGAAGGCCGCGACCTTGCCGTCGCGCGGGCGGGGCTTGAGAAACTCGCACAGTTGAGTGGCCTGCCTGGTGACGAGCCGCGCTTACTGTTCTGGCCCGAGGCCGCACTGAACGATGCCTATGAGATCGACTATGACGCCCGGCTCCGTGGTGATCTCGCGTCTTTGCTTGGCCCGCGCGATTTGCTGGTGACGGGCGGCACCCGCGTTGAATATGCGCGGCGGCGCAGCGGGGCGGGGATCGAGGAAATCGGCGTGGCCGCGACCAACAGTGCCTTCGTCCTTGATGCCAACGGCGCCGTGCGCGCGCGCTATGACAAAGCGCATCTCGTGCCATACGGCGAATATCTGCCAATGCGGCCCTTGCTGTCCGCGATTGGCCTGTCGCGGCTTGTGCCGGGCGATATTGATTTCAGGCCGGGACCGGGGCCAAAGACCACTCCGCTGCCGAGATTTGGCAAAGTCGGCGTCCAGATATGCTACGAGATTATCTTTTCGGGGCAAGTCGCCGACCTTACGAACCGACCCGATTTCCTGTTCAATCCGTCGAACGATGCGTGGTTCGGTTCGTGGGGGCCACCCGAACATCTCGCCCAAGCGCGCCTTCGCGCTATCGAGGAAGGGCTGCCGGTCATCCGATCAACGCCGACGGGCATT
>JANOZQ010000299.1:0-7491 GCA_031429555.1 Sphingomonas sp.
CGATGTTCCAGCACCTCGACGCGCTTGCCGACAGTGACCGGGCGGCTGATTTGGGCAAAATGCGTGTCGTGACCATTGGCGGTTCTGCATGCCCGCGCTTCATGGTCGAGCGGTTGATGCGGATGGGTATTCGCCTGAACCATGCGTGGGGAATGACTGAGACGTCGCCGATCGGCACAATGGGATCGCCTGGCGAAAACTGGGATGAGCTGACGTTCGACGAGCAGGTCGACGTGACCTGCAAGCAAGGGCGGGTGCCGTTCGGCGTTGAACTGCGCGTGATCGACAAAGACGGCAATGTCGCGCCGCGCGACGGCGAGACGTCGGGGCGGCTTGAAATTCGCGGGCCGTGGGTTGTGAAACGCTATTTCAAGATGGACGAAAACGCGACGACCGACGGTCAGTGGTTCGACACCGGCGATGTGGCAGTGATGCACCCCGACGGGACGATGCAGATTACCGACCGGTCGAAAGACGTCATCAAATCGGGCGGCGAATGGATTTCGTCGGTCGAACTGGAAAATGCCGCCTGTGGCTGCACGGGCGTGGCAGAAGCAGCGGCGATTGGGGTCTATCATCCCAAGTGGGACGAGCGGCCGATCCTGCTGGTCGTGCGAAAGCCGGGCAGCGAATTGAGCGCCGGAGCAATCGCTGCCTATTTGGGCGAGCATGTCGCGAAATGGTGGTTGCCCGACGAGATATTGTTCGTCGAAAGCTTGCCGCACACGGGCACAGGCAAGATTTTGAAGGCAGAACTGCGCGAGCAATATCGCGATTATAAACTGTCGACGCTGGCCGCCTAACGCTGATTGCGGGTCATGGCGGCGATCGAAGGCGGTGCGATGATGACGCGTGAGTTCAATTGCTTGCTTGCCCGCGCCGCTTTGGTGAAATCACCGCTTGCGATGGCGCTGCGCACCTCGGTTTGAAGCGCAGCCGAGGCGTTTGATGCTTCGGCAACACCGGCAGCAGGCGCGCTCGGCCGCTCGGCTTCAAGTGTTTTGGCAAGGGCATCACGTTGCCCCCGCACTTCGGCGAGCGCTTTGCCATATTCGCCGACTGTTTCCTTCAAGGCGCGCACTTCGTTGAGCGCATCACCGACGCTGATGTTTATCATGCCACCGGGCGAAACAAATTCCTGATCGGGACCGACGGTGCGGCCGTCGGCAAGTTTGATGCGCGGGCTGGGCAGCTTTTCGGTGTCGAAGTCAGGCGCGAAGGTCATGAGCAGTTTTTGCGGCCCGGCAACGACAGGCTTTGGCGTCATGAATTGCGTCAAGACGGACAACAATCCGCTGAACACCGCAAATGAAACACCCCAAGTCAGAAAGCGGTTATGGAGCTTTGCCGAGGCGGCATCGGCAGGCTTGCCGCGCAGAAGCAGGATGAACAGCAGCAGAAAAACAATAATACCGACGCCAGCATATCCACCTTTTGCAAGGTCTGTGACTGTCTTCAGAAGCCCGTCTGGCATTGTCGCCTCCCTGCTTTCGATGATATGATCATACCATGTTTTCGCCAAGCCGTGAAACGCGTTCTCAGAGCAAGCGTCGCTGTGTACCTTCGGGCGGTTCGAACAAGTCCGAGCGGAGCACAACCCGCGCCTCGTTGAGGCCATGTTTGCGGCACGCGATCATGAAACGCGTACGCATGAGATCATACCAGGGGCCGGACCCGCGCATCCTTGTACCGAAGCGCGGGTCATTGTCCCGGTCACCACCACGGATCGACTGGATCATTGCCATGACTTTGCGCGCGCGGTCGGGAAAATGTGTATCGAGCCAAGCGCGGAACAGCGGGGCGACTTCATAGGGCAGGCGTACGGGAATGAAGGATGCGGATCGTGCACCGGCTTGTGCCGCGAGTTCAAGGATAGCTTCGGTTTCGTGATCAGTGATTGCCGGGATCAGTGGTGAAATTGAAACTTGAACGGGAATGTCGGCGTCAGCCAAAGCCTTGATGGCGGCAAGGCGCCGGTGCGGTGCGGGCGCGCGCGGTTCGAGTGTCATTGCGATTTTCGGATCGAGCGAAGTGACCGAGACCATGACGCTGACCAAGCCCTTTGCCGCCATCGGAGCCAGCAAGTCGATATCGCGAAGGACACGGTCAGATTTTGTAGTGATCATCAGGGGATGGTTGGTTTCGGCAAGCACTTCGATGCAGGAGCGCGTAATGCACCAATCGCGCTCGATGGGTTGATAGGGGTCTGTGTTGGTGCCCATTGCTAGCGGAGCCGCGCGGTAAGTTGGCTTCATGAGTTCGGCGCAGAGCAAAACCGCTGCGTTAGGCTTTGCGAAAAGTTTGGTTTCGAAATCAATGCCAGGCGAGAGATCGTGGAACGCGTGCGTTGGCCTGGCAAAACAATAGATGCAGCCATGTTCGCAGCCCCTGTATGCATTTATCGACCGGTCAAAAGGAATATCGGGCGACTTGTTGCGCGCGATAATCGATTTGGGGCGTTCAACGGTCACGGAGGTCCGCACGGGTGGCGGGATTTCATCGACCAGCACGCGGTCATCGAGCCAGTCACCGTCTTCTACCCGTTCGGGCAAGTTGAAGCGCTGGCTGGTCCGGTTTTGCGTTGCGCCACGATGGGGGCGGGGTATTCCCATAGCATATCTTACGCCTGAATGAGAACATTGCAAGAACAATACTTGTCAAACATATTTGCGCGGGGCAGCATGGCAACGGTCTCAGACGGGGGAAACGCTGTGCTTCGAAATGCCATGATCATATCGCTGCTGGCCGCAACGCCAGCGCTGGCGGCGGATACCGAACCTTGCGGCAACGGCATGATTTGCGCGAGCAATCCCGCCACTGTCGTCGCCGCGCTTCAGGATATCGGTTATAGAGCCAAGCTCGACAAGGACAAAGAAGGCGACCCGAAAGTCTCGAGCAGCGCGGCCGGCTATGATTTCGATATCTATTTTTACGGCTGCAAAGCGAACAAGCAATGTGACTCGCTGCAATTCCGGATTTCGTTCGAAAAGGACGGCGCAAATACGTTTGAGTTGGCCAATAAATGGAACATTGGAAAGCGGTTCAGCCAAGCCTATATCAGCGACAAGGGTGCTTTCGTGGCCGACTATGATGTCACGACGGCGGGCGGACTGACCAAGGCGAATTTTGCCGATGTGGTGGATTGGTGGTCGGTGACGCTGGGCAATCTCAAGACGTTTTTTCAGGACAACCCGCCGCCAAAGGTCTAACGCTCCATCAGGCGCGGCATCAGTTCCACGAAATTGCAGGGGCGGTGGCGGCTGTCGAGTTGGCTGGCGAGAATGCCGTTCCAGCCATCGGCCACCGCGCCCGTCGAGCCGGGTAATGCAAAGATATAAGTACCGCGCGTAACAATGGCGCAGGCGCGCGACTGGACGGTCGAAGTGCCGATTTTCTGATAGGACAACCAGCGGAAAAGTTCGCCGAAGCCGGGAATGTCCTTGCCGCCCATGCTTGCCAAGGCTTCGGGTGTGACATCGCGCCCGGTGACGCCGGTCCCGCCCGTTGTAATGATACAATCGACACTGCGGTCATCGACCCATCCGTGGAGGCAGGCAATCAGTGAATCGGTGTCGTCGTGGACAATGCCGCGATCCGCGAGGATGTGGCCGGCACGTTCGAGCAACTCAACCAGTTTGTCGCCCGAGCGATCATCGGCAGCGGTCCGCGTGTCCGATACCGTCAGGACCGCAATCCGGACTGGCTGAAATTCGGCCGCTTCGTCGATCAATGCGCGACCTGCATGGCTTTTGGGCCCGACAGGCCGGGGAAGCGTGGCCACAGACCCTGCACGAGCGCAAAGCGGCTGTCGGTCCGTTGGCCCGCTTGCTGCTGATACATCCAGTAGTTGCGCAGCACGATCGTGACATAGCCGCGCGTCTCCCAATAGGGCACGCTTTCGATATACAGCAGGGGATCGCGGTTGGTGTTATCGCCACGCGCGTTCCAGCGGTCGAGCGGAGAAGGGCCAGCGTTATAGGCCATGATCACTTTTGGCAGGAGGCCGCCGGTCGAGGACAGATCGCGCAGATGTTCGATATAGCTCTGGCCATATTCCATATTGGTTGACGGGTTGCCGAGCGAACCCAGAACAACGCCTTTACGTCTGGCAATGTCACTCGCGGTGCCAGGGCGGACTTGCATGAGGCCGCGTGCCCCCGCTGCGCTGGTAGCGTTCACACGGAAGTTCGATTCCTGAAGCGTGTGAGCAAAAACAAGCGCGCGATCCACACGCCACCCACCTTCGGGCGACCAGTTGGCGGGCGCGGGATAGCGGCCCTCTATTGTCGTGCGCGCACCGCGCGGGCCGTTGTGCGCGAGATAAAGCTGGGTCGAGGGCAGGCTGAGCTTGCCGGCAATCAGTGTGAGGGTCGCATGTTCGGCAGGGATGCCGATGCGGGCCTGCCATCGGATCAGCTCGTCAGCGCGCTGCATCTGGCCGATTTCCGAAAGGGCTAGGGCAGCACGAACGTTGGGTCGTTCAGCCACCTTGCGGACCGCGCCAATGCCGTCGGGATCGCGTGCGGGTGCAAGCCCCATCGCGGCCTGGGCCAGCATGCCGTAGAATGTTTCTTCAAGACGGGCAGCATTGCGCAGGTGTGGCTGAATACGTTCGGGTTGTTTGGCGACCATATCGGCACGCGCGGCCCAATAATGACCAGCGGCGATCATCTCTGAATCGGAATGGCGGCGCGCAACTGACGCGAAGGCCGACGATGCTGCCTTGTAATCCTTCTGACGCCATGCCGACAGGCCGACGACCCAATCGGCCATCGCGGCCCAGTCGCCGGAGCCGGTCTGCGCGGTTGTTGCGAGTTTGCGTGCGGCGTTGTCATCGCCGGTCAGGAAATAGGACCAGGCCACACGCTGCTGCCATTCCGTGCGTGCATCGGAAGTCAAGCGATCCTCGTTCAATACAAGTAGCGCTTCGGCATCCATCGGGCTGTCATTTTTGATCAGCGGCAGGATTTGCGCGGCAAGGCCACCGGCTGCGGGATCCCCCTCGGTTGTCGGTGTGCGGCCACGGCGCGGCGACGTACCCAGCCATGTCAGTTCGCGGACTTCGGGGAGCAGCGGCACCGTCGTTGCGCCGCGCGTTCCTGCCAAACGTACGAGCGACTGCGAATAGGGCAAATCAGGCGCTGTCGTTGCCAGCGTGACGAGATTATGTGCCTCGACCTTCGGCGATCCCTTTGCGGTAAAAATAATTGCGCGCGCTGTCGGGTGCAGCGGGCCTTCATCCATCGCCGCCAGCTTCGCCGTTGCATCCGCCCATTTACCGGCGTCGATGCTGGCGAAAATGTCGCGATAGCGTTCGCGGGCGTTCGGCCCCAGTTGCGACGGCAGCGTGATGACCGCATTTGATGGCGTGTCTGAAAGCGCAGGTGATGGCAAGGCAGCCGAGGACAGCATCAAAATGGCGAGAGTGGCTTTGATTTTCACGCATCTTCCTTTGGTAACAGTCTTTGCATTTCGGCCCAGGCGGCTGCTTTGCGGGATTTGGACCCGTCAAACATCCGCGGATGCGCCGTTGCGATTGCATCCATTATGGTGCCGAGATGGTTAACCTTATGTAACTTTCCCTTGGCAGCAGCATCGCCAATCCCGAGGATCGCACGGCTTGCCGCACTGCCAACCAGCCAAAGCTGTTTCGGCGCGACGTAAGCAATGTGCTGTTTGGCCAGAATAGCCAGTGTCGATATGCTTTCGTTAGACAGGCGACCTGTCATCGGGCGACCCGGGCAAATGCTCGCGATGTACACGTTAGTGCGGTTGCGACCGATGGCTTCGAGCATCTTGTTGAACACAGGATCACCGAGCAAATTGCCCGACTCCACATCAACATGATCGGGAAAATCGGTTAGGATCATCAAATCGCTGCACGGATTTCCAGTGGGCCGCACGCGACGATTGGCGGGACCGGCGTCAGGGATTTCGCCGGTCATAATGTGATCAACAAGTGCGTCGAGTGATTGCGGGGCGGAGGCTACTGGGAGGGCGGGGGTTTCGTTCTTTGTTGGCTTTGCAACTACACTGGCACCCAGCCAGTCATTCGGCACCTCGCCGATAGCCACATCGACCCCGGCATCGCGCCACCAGCCAAGCAGACTCGCGGCGGCCTCAGTCTCGAAATTCAGCGGTTGAAGCCCCATATCTTCTACAAGCCGCTTCTTGACGGCGCAGTCAATGCGGGGGAGAGGCACGAGGGACAGCCCGTTACCCGCGCGCGGCAAAGCGCGGCCAAGGATGAGTGTGATGAGCGAACGCGAAGCAATGCCCTATGACGTCGTGATTGTCGGGGCCGGTCCTGCTGGACTGGCGGCGGCGATACGGCTGAAACAGATCAGTGGAGATTTGTCGGTTTGTATCCTTGAAAAGGGATCCGAAGTCGGTGCGCACATATTGTCGGGTGCGGTTGTTGATCCCAAGGCGCTCGACGAGTTGTTGCCCGACTGGCGCGAGAGTGCGTCGCTGGCGAAAATGCCTGTGACGGACAACCAGCATTGGGTGCTTTCGAAGATTGGTAGGTTTGCGATTCCACATATTCTTCTGCCGCCGTTTTTGAACAACAAGGGGACATATACGGGCAGCCTGGGCAATCTGTGCCGCTGGCTTGCCGAGCAGGCCGAAGTGCTGGGCGTCGAGATTTTCCCGGGGTTTGCCGCTGCCGAAGTGCTCTTCAACGAGGATGGGTCAGTTAAGGGTGTTGCGACTGGCGACATGGGCGTCGCCAAAGACGGTACGCATAAGGGCGATTATCAGCCTGGGCTTGAACTCCATGCCAAATATACCCTGTTTGCCGAAGGGGTTCGGGGGAGCCTTTCAAAGCAGTTGATCAGAGAAATGGACCTTGCCAAGGATTCACAACCGCAGATTTATGGGTTGGGCATCAAAGAGTTGTGGGACATTGACCCGGCCAACCATGTACCGGGGCGGGTCATCCACACGCAGGGTTGGCCGCTGACGACGGGCAGCAATGGCGGCGGGTTTCTCTATCATCAGGCCGATGGGCAGGTCGCGCTCGGTTTCGTGACTTGGCTTAACTATCGCAATCCGTATCTGTCACCGTTTGAAGAAATGCAGCGCTGGAAAACCCATCCCGAGATCAGTGCGATTCTGAAGGGCGGTCGGCGCGTTTCCTATGGCGCACGTGCAATCAATGACGGTGGTTTTCAGGCGGTGCCCAAGCTGGCCTTCCCCGGCGGTGCGCTGATCGGTTGCTCAGCAGGGTTTGTGAACGTGCCGCGGATCAAGGGCAGCCACACTGCGATGAAAACAGGGATGATGGCCGCCGAAGCCACCGCAGCCGCGATTGCGGCGGGGCGGGCGAGCGACACGCTTGAGGCCTATGAAGCCGATTACCGGACAAGCTGGGTCGCCAAGGAACTCAGCATGGTCCGCAATGTGTTGCCGGCAGTCGAGAAATTCGGCGATCTGCTTGGATCATTGCTGGCGGGTATCATGATGTGGCTTGAGTATTTCGGCCTGAAG
>JANOZQ010000300.1:0-4888 GCA_031429555.1 Sphingomonas sp.
GTTGAAGATCCACCGCAGTTTGATTGCCGAAATCACAAGCGACACAAAATCGCGCGCCGTGGCACAGGCGATTATCGGCCTTGGTCACGGCCTTGGCTATGAAGTGATCGCTGCCGGGGTTGAGACAGACGAGCAGATCGATATACTTCGCGTCATGGGTTGCGACGCAGTGCAGGGCTATGCGATTGCGCCGCCGATGTCGCTCGATACGTTCGCCGACTGGCGGTCTGCGCCGAAGACGCGGGCAAGTACGCCCGCATAAATATTTGTCAGCGCATCGACGTCCGCCAGCGCAACCGCTTCGTCGAGCTTGTGCATCGTTGCATTGCAAAGACCGAATTCGGCGACCGGGCAGAGCTTGACGAGGTAGCGCGCGTCGGATGTGCCGCCGGTTGTCGAGAGGTCGGGCGTCAGGCCGGTGACTTCGGTGACAGCGTCGGCGATCAATGCGCTGAGCGGACCGGGCAGCGTAAGAAATGCCTCGCCCGATATTTTTGCTGCTACGGTAACACGAGATGACTCACGATTTGCCAATGAGGTTATTCGTTCGACCAAGGCCTCACCGTTTTGCAGATCATTGAAACGGATGCTCAATCGGGCGCTTGCCTTGGCGGGAATGACGTTGGTCGCGGGGTTGCCGACATCGACCGTCGTGACTTCGATGTTCGAGGGCTGGAACCAGTCGGTGCCGCCATCAAGGTGGATCGCTTCGATGGCGGACAGGATGCGGACCAGCGGGTTGATCGGATTGTCGGCGAGTTGAGGGTAGGCAACATGGCCTTGTGTGCCCGCCACTTCGATCCAGATGTTGACCGAGCCGCGCCGTCCGATCTTGATCGTGTCACCGAGGCGGTGCGTCGAGGTGGGTTCGCCGACGAGGCACATGTCGGGGATGAGGTTGCGGGCGCGCATCCGCTCGATCAGGGCAACAGTGCCGTAAGTCGCGGGGCCTTCTTCGTCACCGGTAATGATGAGGGTGATGCGGCCGTTGTGGTTGCAGTGCCGACCCGCCGCCGCGACGAACGCGGCAATCGCACTTTTCATGTCAACAGCGCCGCGCCCATGGAGCAGGTCGCCGCGCACTTCGGGCGTGAAGGGATCGGTTGTCCAGCCTTCGCCGGGGGGAACGACATCGAGATGCCCGGCGAACGCGAAATGGGGACCGGTGTCGGTGCCGCGCGTCGCCAGCAGGTTTTCGACGGGGCCGTCGGGTGAGACGCCCGCGATGGAGCGTTCGACGTCGAAGCTTTGTGCAACCAGTGCGGCTTCCAATACATCGAATACCGCGCCGGTTGCAGGCGTGATACTCGGTGCGGCGATCAGGGACTTGGCGAGAGCAACGGCGTCAGTCATAAATCCCCTATGCCCAAAATATCGCTCGACGCCATCCCGCAGACGAATGCCACCGGCTATCCGCCGCCATATGACGCCGAAGTACAGGGGCGGTGGTATCGCCGGCTTGCCCCCGCCGGTGGGCTGACCGACTTTGGCGCTAGCCATGTTGTCCTGAAACCCGGTGCTTGGTCTTCACAAAGGCACTGGCACGATGGCGAGGATGAAATGGTCATCATGCTTTCGGGCGAAGCCGTTTTGATCGAGGATAACGGTGAGACGGCAATCATAGCGGGTGACTGCGCAGCATGGCCCAAAGGCAATAGGAACGGGCATCACCTCATCAACCGGTCCGATTCTGATTGCAGTTTCATTGCCATTGGCGGTGGCAAAGGGACTGGCGGCGGCTATTCGGATATTGATATGTTATTCACCGAAGATGGACGATATACCCGCAAGGACGGGACGGATTATTCAGCGAACCGCGTCTAAAACCGCCGCTCTCAATTCCGCAATCCCCATCATTTTTTCGCTCGACGTGACGAACAGCGTCGGGTGCGCAGCGGGGTGTTTGCGCGCGGCGTCCGTCGTGCGCTGCGTGACGGCGTCGAGTTCGGTCGCCTTGATCTTGTCGGCTTTGGTCAGGACGAGGTGATAGTTGACCGCCGCCTTGTCGAGCATGTCCATGATGTCATCGTCGACCGCCTTGATGCCGTGGCGGCTGTCGATGAGGACGAAGGCGCGACCGAGAACCTGCCGTCCGCGCAGGTAATCGTTGATCAGGAAACGCCAGCGCTTGACCATATCCTTGGGTGCTTCGGCAAAGCCGTAACCGGGCATGTCGACAAGGCGCAGCTGCGGCGGATCGCCGACATCGAAGAAATTCAACTCCTGCGTCCGGCCCGGCGTATTCGACGTGCGAGCAAGCGAATTGCGGTTGGTCAGCGCATTCAGCAGCGAGGATTTGCCGACATTCGACCGCCCCGCAAAGGCGACTTCCGGGAAATCTGGATCGGGCAGGAATTCGAGCGTCGGTGCTGATTTCAGGAAACTTATTGGTCCCGAAAACAGCTTGCGTGCGGTCTCTGTGGTGCCCTCGTCCACTTATTTCGCAATCGGTGCGGCTAGGCCGGGGTAGCGCGCATAGAGCAGCTTTTGCTGAAGGATCGTCAGCAGGTTGGTCGTCATCCAGTAGACCTGCAAGCCTGCCGCGAACGGGGCCATGACAAAGATCAGCGCAAACGGCATAATCTTGAATACCTGCTCCTGGGTCGGGTCCATCGGTGCTGGGTTTAGCTTGAACTGGACGTATTGCGTGATGCCGACAGCGATCGGGAGGATGCCGATTGCGAGGAAGGCAGGCAGGCCGAGATCGGGAAAGAGGCCGAAAAAGAAAGGATCGGGCGCGGACAGATCCTTGATCCAGCCGACGAAGGGCTGGTGCCGCATTTCGATGGTCAGCAGCAGCACCTTGTAAAGCGCATAGAAGATCGGAATTTGCAGGAGAATTGGCGCGCAACCGGCGAGCGGGTTGATTTTCTCGGATTTGTAGAGCGCCATGACTTCCTGTTGTTGGCGCGGCTTATCATCCTTGTAGCGCTCCTGAATCGCTTTCATTTTCGGCTGGACGACACGCATCGCGGCCATCGACGCAAACTGCTTTTGCGCAATGGGGAACATCAGGCCGCGCACTGTGACCGTTAGCAATATGATCGCCAAACCGAAATTGCCGGTGACGCGGAACAGCCAGTCGAGATATTTGAAGATCGGCTTTTCGACGATCTCGAACCAGCCCCAGTCGATGGCTTTGCCGAAATGGGTGATGCCAAGTTTGTCCTCGTAATTGTCGAGGATGTTGGTTTCTTTTGCGCCTGCAAAAAAGTGCGATTTTACGACTTTCTGCTGGCCAGGGGCGATGGTGGCGGGCGCAAGCGCGTAATCTGCTTGGTAGGTTTTGCCGCCTGCACGGAAGCCTGTATCGACGCCGGCGTCTTGGGGCGGAACGAGTGCCGTCAGCCAGAAATGATCACCAAAGCCCATCCAGCCGCCTTTCGACTGGAAACGCGTACCGCCCGCGCCCGCTGTATCAAGGTCGCCATAATTGACGCCATAATCGACTGTGCCGTTGAACGCGCCAATCGGCCCGACGTGGGCGGTCCATGTATCGGGGTCTTTCGAAATTCCGTCGCGGCTGACGTAGGCGTAGGTGCGGGCGGCGACGGATGCGGTGCCGCTGTTGCCGACGCTCTGTTCGACAGTGAACATGTAGTTCGCATCGACGGACAATTTGATCGTGAAAGTCTGACCAGTCGGATTTGCCCAACGCAAGGTGACGGGTGTCGTCGGTGTCAACGCCGCGCCATCGGCTTGCCAGACTGTTGCCGGGCCGGGGACAGCGAGGCCATCGCCCGACCAGCCAAAACCTGCATAATAAGCGTTCTCTGTACTGGCTGGCGAGAGCAGACGAATGGGCGGCGAATCCTTCTTTATCGTCTCGCGGTGCGCGGTGAGGACGAGATCGTCGATGCGCGCGCCGGTAAGGTTGATCGAACCGACAAGTCGGGGTGTGCGGATGGCAATGCGCGGCGTCGACGCGATGGTTTGTGCGCGATCCTGCACTTTCGTAACTGACGCGGGAATCGGCGCGTTGCTCCCCGGCGTCGGCGCCGTGTTCGCACTGACTGTCGTCGGTACAGCAGGTTTGGGCGCCGGAAAGAAGCGTTCCGAAACGGCGCTCCAGCCGAACAGGACGAGCGCCGACAGCACGACGGCGAGGATCATGTTACGCTGATTATCCACGATCTAATTCTTCCCCAAAATCACGGTACCGGATCATAGCCATGTCCGCCCCAAGGGTGGCACTTGGCGATGCGGCGAAAGGTTAGCCAGCCGCCGCGCGCCGCGCCGTGCTTCTGGATCGCTTCGATGGCATAGGCCGAACAGGTCGGCAGATAACGACACGACGGCGGCAGAATGCGCGACGGACCAATTTGCCAGCCGCGGGCAACCCAGATCATGAGGCGCGCGATCATCGCGCAAGTTTCGCAACCGCTTTGGCGAGATCGGCGCGCAGGGTCGCGAAATCGCGGTCGATGCCGCCTGCGCGGCCGATGAGGATGTGGTCGCTGCCCGCTGCGCCCTGCGACGCAATCACATCGCGCGCGAGTTCGCGGAAGCGGCGCTTCATGCGGTTGCGGACGACGGCATTTCCGATTTTCTTGGTGACGGTGTAGCCGACGCGCTTGGCTGGATCGCCATCGGCACGGTCGCGGACCAGCAGGACGAACCCCGGCATCGGCGCGCGCTTGGCTGAATTGGCCGCCAGAAAATCCCGGCGGGTAGAAATGGTTGTTAGGCCGACAGCTTTTTGCGGCCGCGTGCCCGGCGGGCGTGGATCACTGCGCGACCGCCCACAGTCGACATCCGGTGACGGAATCCGTGACGCCGTGCGCGGACGAGGTTGCTCGGCTGAAAGGTGCGCTTCATCGCTCATGCCCTGATTCAAAACTTTGAAAAGAAAAGGCCGCCCCGCGAGGAACGACCGCTGAAAGCGCCA
>JANOZQ010000301.1:0-3597 GCA_031429555.1 Sphingomonas sp.
TCACGTCGTTCAGTCGATATTGCTTCGTCGGCGCACTGCCGCTCAGCAATTCGCTGGGACTCGCGACTTCGGGCTGTTCGACAATGCTGCCTTTCAGATCAAGGACCAACGCGCCCGTGCCCACTGCCTTGCCCTGCGGCCGCGCAGACAGCCCGGCATAAAGCGCGCCAAAAAACAGCAGCATGAACAACAGGACCAGCCCGTCTTTCACGCCCACCAAAATCTTCCACGCACCGCGAACCAACCGCATTGTTTATCTCACTCACAGGAATGCAGTCCGCTACATGGTGCAACGCAGCGTGTAAATGAAGTGTTCCGCATCCCCGAGTGAAGCCGAGGGGCGCTGCCGAGTGCAGCCGAGGCTTTCGTTTGCGCGTGCGCCGTTCTCGGCTACGCTCGAACAAGCCCCTCGGCTTCGCTCGGGAAGACGGAGTTTGAATTGCCAGGCACCCCGTTCACGATGCTTGCCGAAATCGCAAAATCCTTGGCGATCTCGCGTACGGTCATTTTGGCCGACATCATGACGGACGGCGTCCCCCCGCCCGGCTGCGTCCCCTGCCCGACCAGGTAGAGGTTCGACACGTCTTCGCTCTTGTTGTGTGGGCGGAAGAACGCCGTCTGCGTCAGCACCGGCTCGACCCCGAACCCATTGCCTGCGTAAGACCCCAGCACATCCTCGAAATAATCGGGCGTGACGTAGCTTTTGTAGACAATCCGCTCGCGCAGGCCTGGCAGATAGCCGCGCTCGTCGAGGAAGGTCAGCACAGTATCGACGAAATCATCACCAACTTTGTCCCAGTCAATCCCGCTCTGGTTATTCGGCACCGGCACCAGCGTATACGCCGCATGATGCCCGTCAGGCGCGAGGCTCGGGTCGGTCAACGTCGGGATATGCAGATACTGCGAAAAATCCGCGGGCAAAATCTTGCGGTCGAAAATATCGGTCAGCAATTCCTCGTAGCGGGGCCCGAGGATGATGTTGTGATGCTGGAGATCATGGTCGTGATCACCCTTTTTATACCCGAAATAAATCACCATCAACGACATCGACTGCTTGCGGAATTTAACGAGCGCATCGCGGTTGATCCGCCGGTGCTTCTTGTCGATCAGCTTGAGATAAGTGTTGGCATAATCAGCATTCGAAACGACCAGATCGGCGGGCAACACCTCGCCCGATTTAATCGTGACACTCTTCGCGACCCGTTTGCCGTCGACCTTCTCGACATCGATCTGCGACACTTCGGCGTTCAGGCGGATCGTCCCACCCATATCCTCGAATTTTCGGACCATACCTGACACGAGCGCGCCCGTGCCGCCCATTGCGAAATGGATGCCCCACGTCTTTTCGACAAAATGGATCATCGCATAGATCGCTGGCACTTTCAGCGGATTGCCGCCGACCAGCAGCGGTTCGAAACTGAACACCTGCCGCATCTTGTCGCTCTTGAAATATTTCTTGATCAGCGAAAACAGCGGCCGGATGGCGTTGAGTTTTACGAGATCGGGCAGCACCCCGAACATCTGCCCGACACCGCCGAAATAGGTGTAGCCAAGCTGCAAAAACCCGCGCTGGAAAATCGCCCGCGCGGCTTCGTGGAATTTCTCGTAGCCCTCAAGGTCTTCTGGCGCGAGCTTTGCGATTTGTTCGCGCACCCGCACCGGATCGGCGTCATAATCGAAGTAAGTCATGTCGTCGAAATAGATGCGGTAGAACGGCAGGATCGGGACAATCTTGACATACTTTGACGTATTCGGACCGCCGCTGACGCCCGAAGTAATGCGCTTCGTTTCGTCCAATATGTGCGCCGGAAAATTAGGCTCGCCGAGCATCGCGCAATCCTGCTCGAGCGAGAACAGCTCTTCGATAAAATGCGGCACGGTCAGCACCGTGGGGCCCATGTCGAACGTAAACCCTTTCGCCCGCCGGACGTAAGCCCGCCCACCCGGCGCATCGAGTTTCTCGACGATCTGCGTATCGAAACCCAAACTCTGCAACCGCATGGCACAGGCGATCCCGCCGATACCCGACCCGATAACAACTGCCTTCTGCCGACCCATTCTTCGTGCCTCTAATCAGCATTTCCGGCTAAGGGTTTCGCACGGTTCGCACAACAACAAAGAAAATTTCGGGCAACGCTTGACCCCACGCCCCCACATCCCCATTTGCTTGTTGCTGGCACTCGTCCTGCGTGAGTGCCTATGTATTTTCCGCCCCGCTGCGGGGCCCAACAAAAGGGAAAGCAAATGGCATTTCGACCCCTGCACGACCGCGTGCTTGTTCGCCGCGTTGAAGCTGAAGAAAAAACAGCTGGCGGCATCATCATCCCCGACACCGCCAAGGAAAAGCCACAGGAAGGTGAAGTCGTCTCCGTCGGCACCGGTACCAAGGGCGAAGACGGCACGGTCACACCGCTCGACGTCAAAGCCGGTGACAAGATCCTGTTCGGCAAATGGTCGGGCACCGAAGTCAAACTCGACGGTGAAGACCTGCTGATCATGAAAGAGTCGGACATTCTCGGGATTGTTGGCTGACGCCGCAACCCGTCATCCCAGCGAAGGCTGGGATCTCCACCCGTTAAAGATCCCAGCTTTCGCTGGGATGAAGAATGAGGAAATGAAACAATGGCAGCCAAAGACGTAAAATTCAGCCGCGACGCACGTGAACGCATTCTGCGCGGCGTTGATATCCTCGCCGATGCGGTCAAAGTCACGCTGGGGCCAAAGGGCCGCAACGTCGTCATCGACAAATCGTTCGGTGCCCCGCGCATCACCAAGGACGGCGTTACTGTCGCCAAGGAAATCGAACTGAAGGACAAGTTCGAAAACATGGGCGCACAGATGCTTCGTGAAGTCGCATCGAAGACCAACGACATGGCCGGCGACGGCACGACCACCGCGACCGTATTGGCGCAGGCGATCGTCCGCGAAGGCATGAAGTCGGTTGCGGCCGGCATGAACCCGATGGACCTGAAGCGCGGCATCGACCTGGCCGTTATCAAGGTCGTCGAAGACCTCGTTGCACGTTCGAAGCCCGTTTCGGGCACGGCGGAAATCGCACAAGTCGGCATCATTTCAGCCAACGGTGACACCATCGTCGGCGAAAAAATTGCCGAAGCGATGGAAAAAGTCGGCAAGGAAGGCGTCATCACGGTTGAAGAAGCCAAGGGCCTCGATTTCGAACTCGACGTCGTCGAAGGCATGCAGTTCGACCGCGGTTACCTGTCGCCTTACTTCATCACGAACCCCGAAAAGATGACGGTCGAGCTTCAGGATCCCTACATCCTGATCCACGAAAAGAAGCTGTCGAACCTTCAGGCAATGCTCCCGATCCTCGAAGCTGTCGTCCAGTCGGGTCGTCCGCTCCTGATTATTGCCGAAGACATCGAAGGCGAAGCACTGGCCACGCTGGTCGTGAACAAGCTCCGCGGTGGCCTCAAGGTCGCAGCCGTCAAGGCCCCGGGCTTCGGCGATCGTCGCAAGGCGATGCTCGAAGACATTGCGATCCTGACCAAGGGCGAGATGATTTCCGAAGACCTCGGCATCAAGCTCGAAACCGTCACGCTCGACATGCTCGGTTCGGCCAAGCGCGTTACCATC
>JANOZQ010000302.1:0-3890 GCA_031429555.1 Sphingomonas sp.
GACACGCTCCGGTCGCCATACTGGCGGCGCTCCCGCTTCCTGCCCTGCTACGGGATCAACGCGTTGATCCCGCACAGCTTTCGCCTCGAACGGCAACACCAAAAACGCCGACATCACCCAGAACAACAGGTAGATGGCAACAACGGTCTTCCAACTCATCCCTCGACCACCAAAACATCGATGATCGGCTTCTTGCCAGTCCATTCGGTCGCAACACGGCGCACCGCAAGACGCACCGCTTCGCGACGGCGCTCAGCGTTTTTTTCAAGACCGGCTGCATCGGCCGCGGCTTCGCGCGCATCGCTCAGGAATTCATCGCGGTCATCCTCAACCGGAATGCCCTGAATGCGGACATCAGGCTGGCCAAACACACGTCCTGCCTTATCGACCGCAATCGCAACCGAAATCACCCCATTCACCGAAATCCGGCGGCGCTCGCCAATCGTCGCGCCATCGGCAGGCAGGATCACATCCCCATCAAGCACCAAGCGACCTGTGCGTTCTTTCCCGACAATAGCGGGACCGTTCGGGGCAAGCCGCACGACATCCCCGTTCGACTGCACCAGCGCACGCGGCACCCCTTCGCTCAGACCAAAGCGCGCCTGCTCGGCCATATGCCGCCGCTCGCCATGCACGGGGATCAGGATTTCGGGGCGTATCCATTTGTACATCGCCGCGAGCTCGGGACGCCCGGGATGGCCGGATACGTGAACATGCGCCTGTTTTTCTGTGATCATGATCACATTCTTGCGCGCCAACGCATTCTGGATGCGGCCAATGGCGACTTCATTACCCGGGATCTGTTTCGACGAGAAAATGACAGTATCGCCCTCACCCATCTTGATCTGGTGCTGGTCAAAGGCAATCCTCGCCAGCGCTGCCCGCGCTTCGCCCTGTCCGCCCGTCGCAATAACCATGCTTTTGTGCGGCGGCAGGTCCATTGCGTTGTCGAAATCAACGGTATCGGGAAAGTCCTTGAGATAGCCATTCGCTCGGGCCGCGCCGATGATCCGGTCGAGCGACCGCCCCGCCACTGTCAGTACCCGGCCATTGGCCTTGGCTACCTGCCCCAACGTCGCTAGACGCGCCGCATTTGATGCGAAGCTCGTGACAACAACACGACCCTTCGCGGCAGCAACAGCACCCATCAGGCCGTCGCGAACGCTGCCTTCGGTGCCCGACGCTTCGGCATTGAACGCATTTGTCGAATCGCAGACAAGTGCAAGAATGCCGCTGTCACCGATCGTCGTCATTTCGGCTGGCGTGGCGTTGACGCCCATCACCGGATCGTCATCGATTTTCCAGTCGCCGGTATGGAATACGCGACCATAAGGGGTATCGACGATGACCGCATCCATATCGGGGATAGAGTGGGCAAGGCGGACAAGCTGAAATCCGAAGGGCCCGAGATCGAATTTCTGGCCGGGCTTCATCACGTGAAGTTTAACCTGATTGGCGATACCTTCTTCTTCCAGCTTGCCGCGGATCAGCGTTGCCGTAAACGGGTTGGCATAGAGCGGGACGCCGAGATCAGCCGCGAGATAGGGCACGGCACCAATATGATCCTCGTGCCCATGTGTCAGGACTATGCCGACTAGATCCTTTTTGCGCGCTTCGATAAATTCGAGATCGGGCAACACAAGGTCAATGCCCGGATAATCAGCACCGGCGAAAGTCAGGCCGAGATCGACCATCAACCATTTACCATCACAGCCATATAGGTTAACGTTCATACCGATTTCATCGGACCCGCCAAGCGCGAGAAAAAGCAATTCTTTACCGGGAGTTGTCATAATAACTTTCTGAGATACCAAAATAACTTAGCGCGCTGACCGCGCCCAAAGCAGGCTGAGGCCGCGCAATGTGAGATCGGAATCGACCGCGTCAAACAAATGGCTGTGCTGTTGAAACAATGCCGCGAGACCGCCCGTTGCAATCACTTTCACGGGTCGCCCGATTTCCGATTTCATACGCCTTAACAGACCTTCGATCATTGCAACATAGCCCCAGTAGATGCCGATCAGCATCTGGCTTTCGGTCGTGCGTCCGATTACGCTTTCGGTCGCGGGGGCCTCGATCGCGATGCGCGGAAGTTTCGCCGCTGCCGCGACCAGCGCATCAAGCGACAGGTTCAAGCCGGGGGCAATAATGCCGCCCTTATAAGCACCATTGAAGTCAACATGATCGACCGTCGTCGCCGTGCCGAAACTGATAATGATTAAATCACCCGCGTGCAAAGAATGCCCTGCGATGGCGTTGCACGCACGATCCGAACCAACGGCATGCGGCTCGTCAACATCAAGCGCAATCCCGTATTGAAGGGGGCTGCGCCCGGCTATGAGCGCCTCCACCTTGAAATACTTGGTTGCCAGCGATTGCAGATTGTATAGCGCGCGCGGCACAACGGTCGAAATCGCAACGTCAGTTACGTCTTCGCGTTTCAACCCCTCAAGCTCGATAAGCCGGATCAACCAAACAGCATATTCATCCGACGTGCGGCGCGCGTCGGTCGCAATCCTCCAACGGGTACGCGGCGTTCCATCATCGTTCACAAGCGCGAACTTGATATTCGTATTTCCGGCGTCAATGGCGAGCAGCACGCCCAAATCCTTACTTCAAATCAAAAAGACATCGCCCGCGTGAATGACACGGACCGCGCCATCCGCCAAGCGAAGACGCAAAGCGCACTCATCGGACAGTCCATCAAAAAAGCCTTCAAGACGCTCGCTATCGGGTAGATTTACCGTCAACGCTGTTCCGACCGGGTGCGCCCTGGTCAGCCATGCGGCGCTGATAACGCCCATCCCATCCGTCCGCCAGCGGGTCAGCCAACGCGCGAAGGTGTCGGCAAGTGCATCCAGAAACTTGGCCGGAGTGGGCGGCACGACACCCAAAGCGGCGATACTCGAGACCAATCTGTCCAATTCATGCGGATGATGTGCAAGGTTCACGCCGAAGCCGACGACAACCGCATCACCTTTTCGCTCCAGCAATATTCCGGAAAGCTTCGCGCCATTGCCCAACAAGACATCATTGGGCCATTTCAACTGGATGGCCGGTGCCCAGATCGCAATGGCATCGTACAGCGCCACAGCGGCCAACAGAGCCAGCGTCGCTGCATCGGGGTCATCCGGCTGCAAATCCACCAATCCACTTGCGTAAAGATTACCTCGCGGCGATTCCCAGACACGACCCATTCGCCCGCGTCCTGCAGTTTGGCAGTCAGCGACAAGCCAATCACCATCGACTGCGCCTCGACCTGCCATCGCCAACATATCGGCATTGGTCGAGCCGGTTTCAGCGACACGGATTATGGTCAGAAGAGCGCACTCGCAGCAGCTGCCGCCTCGGTGCCGAGCGCTGGAATGAACAGATATCCCAGCACGATAAACGCAGCACAGGCCGCAATCAGGCTGTTTTCGAGTTTGCTGCCCGCCGGCGCATAGGCCGCAGCGGGCTCGTCAAAATACATCGTCTTGATGATCTTGAGGTAATAAAACGCACCGATGACAGACGCCGCAATCCCGATAGCCGCCAATGGGAGCAGCCCTGCTGCAACCGCTGCGTCGAACACGACAAACTTCGCCCAGAAGCCGAACAGCGGCGGGATGCCGGCGAGGCTGAACATGAAGATCGCGAATGCAGCCGCCAGCCCCTTGCGGCTCTGCGACAGGCCGGACAAGCTGGCGATGGTCTCGACGGGTTGGCCATCCGCATCGCGCATTTGCAGCACACACAGGAAACTACCGACTGTCATCACGACATAAATCGCGAGATAAGTCATCACCGCAGCAACGCCCTCTTTGGTGCCCGCCGCGAGCCCTACCAAGGCAAAGCCGACATTGTTGATTGACGAATAAGCCAGCAGCCGCTTGATATTGGTTTGTCCG
>JANOZQ010000303.1:0-2770 GCA_031429555.1 Sphingomonas sp.
TAACCGTTGACCGCGACTCTCTGGAGTCACAAACTTGTCGCGAATAAAAAATGGGGTCCAAAATGACATCGCGCCGCACACTTACCGCTGCCCTTTTGACCACCACGATGCTTATCGCGTCACCCGCTCTTGCACAAACGGCTCCGGCTGAAACTGCCGACGGTGGTGATGAAATCATCGTCACGGCGCAAAAGCGGTCGGAAAGCCTGCAGAATGTGCCCTTGAGTATTCTCGCGATTGGCACAGCAAAGCTCGACCAGCTTAACGTCACCAATGTCGATAAGGTCGTCCAGCTGCTGCCCAGTGTCAGCATCCAGACATCACAGCCCGGTTCAACACGCATCTACATGCGCGGCGTTGCCTCGGGCGGTGACGGCAATCACTCGGGACCGCTGCCCTCCGTCGGCGTCTATCTCGACGAACAGCCGGTGACGACAATCGGCGGCACGTTGCCGATCCATTTCTATGATATTGCGCGGGTCGAAAGCCTCGCCGGGCCGCAAGGCACGCTTTACGGTGCATCGTCGCAGGCAGGCACGATCCGGATTATCACGAACAAGCCATCAACGGCCGGATTCGAAGGCCGTGTCGATGGTGAAGTCAACACGGTGACCAAAGGCGGCGTTGGCGGACGACTCGAAGGGATGCTGAACTTCCCGTTGAGCAGCAATGCGGCTCTGCGCATGGTCGGCTGGTATCAGCGCGATGCCGGCTATATCGACAATGTGCTGGGCACGCGCAAATTCCTGCCAACGGTCGGCGGCATTTCCGCGACCAACACGGCGCTGGTCAAAAAAGATTTCAACACCACCGACGTTTATGGCGGACGCGCCGCGCTCCAGATCGATCTCGACGACAACTGGACAGTCACGCCGACGGTTTATTATCAGGAACAGCGCACCAAAGGCGTCTTTGGCGCGCAGCCATCGGTCGGCGACCTACAGGTCCAGCGCTTTTACCCGGACTCATCGAAAGATCGCTTTGCTCAGGCAGCACTGACGATCGAAGGCAAAATCGGCAATTGGGACCTGACCTATGCCGGCGCGTATCTTGACCGCAAAATCAAGGCGACCAACGACTACACCGACTATGCCGAAGCTTATGACAGCCTTTATGCAAGTGTCGGCGGGGTTGCGGGATACTTCTATTTCCAGAATGCGGCGGGCAACACAATCGACTCGCGGCAATACACGACGAGCGAACCCAAATACCGCAAGCTCAGCCAGGAACTTCGCGTCGCGTCGCCGACCGAAGACCGCTTCCGCGTGGTGGCCGGGTTGTTTTACCAGCGTCAGGTCAACGACATCGACGAGCGTTATCTCGTTCCCAACCTCGGTGCAGCCGTTTCGGTCAACGGCCTTCCCGGCACATTGTGGCTGACCAAACAAAAGCGCGTCGACAAGGACTATGCAATTTTCGGCGAAGCGAGTTTCGACATCACGCCAACGCTGACACTGACCGCGGGCGGACGTGGGTTCATCTACGACAATTCGCTGATCGGTTTCTTCGGGTTCGGTCGCAATCCGGCAGGGACTCCGTTCAATGCCGCCGGTTCCTCGCGCACCGGTGTTGCCGGATGTTTCACCTCGACGGGTCAAACCTTACGCGACAATCCGACAGGCACGCTGCTGCCCGCAACGATTGCACCGGCACCCTGCACAAATCTCGGCGATTTCGACACGGCAACCGGGAAAGTTCGCCCCAAACAGGCTGATGGACAGGGCTTTACCCACCGGCTGAACCTGACATGGAAACCCAGCCGCAATTACCTGTTCTATGGCACATGGTCGCGCGGGTTTCGTCCCGGCGGCATCAACCGTCGCGCGACCGTTGGCCCCTATGCTTCGGACTTCCTGACCAATTTTGAATTCGGCTGGAAAACGACCTGGCTCGACGGCAAACTGCGCTTCAACGGCGCGGCGTATCAACAGGACTGGAAGACATTCCAGTTCGCTTTTCTGGGGCAAAACAGCTTCACACAAATCCAGAACGGTCCCGACGCGCGCATTCGTGGCATCGAAGCCGATTTGAACTTAGTGCCAACGACGGGTCTGACACTGACGACAGCGGCGGCCTTTACCGATGCCAAGACGCGCCAGAATCTCTGTGCGATCAACGATCCGACTTATGCCTGCACGCTCGCGGGGCCGGGCGGACAGATCAATTATATCCAGACAGCCGCCGGTTCGCGCCTGCCCGTCACGCCCGAATTCAAGATCAGCGGCAGTGCGCGGTATGAATTTGGCGTGGGCACGTCAAAAGCGCATCTCCAGGCACTGGTCGCGCATCAAAGCGGGGCCGCATCGGACGTTCGCCAGAAAGCGTTTATCAGCGCGCTTAACGATCAGACTGATCCGTTGCAGATTGCCGATCCCACGAAATTCTACAATCCGGCTGCCTTGCTCGGTCGTATTCAGGGCTATACGACCGCAGACTTTGCGGCGGGGCTCGATTTCGGCAATTTCACGACCGAACTGTTCGTCGCCAACGCCTTTGACGAACGTGCCCAGATTTCGCGCGGCACATCGTGCAGCGTCTGTACGCGGGTATATGTAAACGTCGTCACGCCGCGAACATTCGGTTTTAGACTGGGCGCGAAATTCTGATCGCGTGAGCGGGGGCGACATGACCGGCCCCCGCAAGCTCGGCCTCCCGACGGCAACCGCGTTCGTCGTCGGCTCGATGATCGGCTCGGGCGTTTACCTACTGCCGGCCCAGCTGGCACCGTTCGGCTGGAACAGCATCGTTGCATGGGCCATCACGATTTCGG
>JANOZQ010000304.1:0-2146 GCA_031429555.1 Sphingomonas sp.
CGCATGTCCTGCTCGTGGTGCATCGCGTGGATCACGCTGCCCGCGCCCAAGAAAAGCAGCGCCTTGAAGAATGCGTGCGTGAAAAGGTGGAACATTGCGCCACCGAACGCGCCGACGCCAGCGGCCATGAACATGTAGCCGAGTTGCGAACAGGTGGAATAAGCAATCACGCGCTTGATATCGGTCTGCGTCGTGCCAACCGTCGCCGCGAAGAAGGCCGTCGCCGCGCCCACGAGTGTGACCGTGACCATTGCCGTCTCGCTGGCGACAAACATCGGTGACAAGCGGCAAACCATGAACACACCCGCCGTCACCATCGTCGCGGCGTGGATCAGCGCGGAGACGGGCGTCGGCCCCTCCATCGCGTCGGGAAGCCAAGTGTGCAGCCCCAATTGCGCCGATTTGCCCATCGCGCCGACGAAGAGGAGCAAGCAGAGCAACGTCATCACTTCGACGCGCATGCCAAGGAAGCCTATGGTCGTTCCCGCCATCGCGGGTGCAGCTTCAAGGATCGCCGGGATCGACACTGTGCCGAAGACAAGGAAAGTCCCGAAAATGCCGAGCGAAAAGCCGAAATCGCCGACGCGGTTGACAACGAATGCCTTGATCGCCGCCGCGTTGGCGCTGGGCTTGTGATACCAGAAACCTATCAAAAGGTAGCTCGCAAGCCCCACCCCTTCCCAGCCGAAAAACATCTGGACGAGATTATCGGCCGTGACGAGCATGAGCATCGCGAATGTGAACAGCGAGAGATACGCAAAAAAACGCGGCTGGCTCGGGTCCTCGGCCATATAGCCCCAGCTATAGAGGTGGACGAGCGCCGACACTGACGTCACCACCACCAGCATCACCGCCGTCAGCGTATCGACACGCAGGCTCCAATCGACGACCATGTCGCCCGACCGGATCCAGTCGAGCACAGGCACGACCTGCGCTTCCGACAGCCCGCCGAGGAAACCGATAAAGATCGGCCACGCCAGCGCGCACGATCCGAATAGAGCGCCGGTCGTGATAACCTTCGCTGCCGTATTGCCGATGATGCGCCCGCCAAGACCAGCGACGAGTGCCGCCAACAAGGGCAGGAAAACAAGGGCCTGAATCATCCGCGCATCCGGTTCGCATCGTCGACCGAGATCGTCGCGCGGCCGCGAAAGTAAATGACGAGGATCGCAAGTCCGATTGCCGCCTCGCCCGCTGCGACAGTCAGGACGAACATCGCGAAGACCTGCCCGACAAGATCGCCGAGAAACGCGCTGAACGCGACGAAATTGATGTTCACCGCGAGCAGGATCAGTTCGATCGACATCAGAATGACGATCAAATTCTTGCGGTTGATGAAAATGCCCAGCACGCCGAGCACGAACAAAATCGCGCTGACTGCGATATAATGGTGGAGGCCGATCACAACTCGACCCCCGCGCCGACTGGCTGGTCCTTGACGATGCGCACCGCGTCTTCGGGACGACGACGCACCTGACGATCGATATTCTGCGCTTTCAGCCCGCTGCGTTCACGATGCGTTAGGACAATCGCACCGATCATCGCGACGAGCAGCACCAGCCCCGCAGCTTCGAACGCATAAAGATAGCGCGTGTAGAGCAGCAGGCCGATGGCTTCGGTGTTGGGCACCGCGGTTGCAATCGGCGCGGCGCGTTCGGCGAGTACAACTGGCCCTGCCGTCCACGCAAAAGTCGCGATCAGCGTCTCGGCCACCAATGCCGCCGCAATCACCAGCCCAAACGGCAGATACTTCGTAAACCCCTGCCGCATTTCCGAAAAATCAATGTCCAGCATCATGACGACAAACAAGAACAGCACCGCGACCGCACCGACATAAACAATGACGAGCAGCATGGCGATGAACTCCGCGCCGACCAGAATCATCAGCCCCGCCGCGTTGAAGAACGCGAGGATCAGCCAGAGGACGCTGTGCACGGGGTTGCGCGCAGTGATCGTCATCAGGCCGGACAGGACCGTGACCCCGGCAAAGAGGTAGAAGGCAAAAACCTGGATCAAGACAAACCCGCCCTCCCGAGCGAAGCCGAGGGGCATGTTCGAGCGAAGCCGAGAACGCCAACGCGCACCGCAAGCCTCGGCTGCGCTCGGCAGTGCCTCTCGGCTACGCTCGAGGATACGGCTTCAGTTC
>JANOZQ010000305.1:0-2033 GCA_031429555.1 Sphingomonas sp.
CGACCGCAGGCTATGATGCAGCGGTCACGGCACTCCGCTTTTCTCCTTCCGGTAGCATGGCCGCAAACAGCAGCTTCACGCTGCGTTTCCGGGCCCGGATCAAGTAGATCAGTCGAGCGCGACCTGAAACAGGAATTGTGCGCTGCTGCCCGGTGCCATGCTGCCTTTGGGCTTGATCCTGACGTGGGTGACCGCGGCATCATAACTTTGGCCATCGGGAACGGGTGTATAGGTCCATGAAACACCGCCATTGTTCGAGAAATCGACATCGTCGGTGGTGCTTGACAGGCTGGTATAGGTGAAGGTCAACGTCGATGATGTCGAGCCGTCGCTAAAGACGACCGGTCGCCCCGTGCCGTTGATATTGCCGACAAACATGCGAAGTGTAGCAGGCAGCGGGTCCACAATGACAAGCGTGTTGGTCGTAATGGCCGGGCCGGGGTTCGAGATCGTGACGAGATATTGCAACGCGCCGCCGGGAAGGAATTTGGGATTGGTGGTAATGTTGACCGGGTCGTAAATGGGAAAGGCCGCCTTGCTGACCGTGATTGGCGGTGCGCGGGTGTTCGTTATTGTACAGACCACTTGATCGTTCGCAGCAGCCGTTGTCGTCCATAAAGGTGCCGCGCCGCCCGGTGTGAAAGCGGTGCCGTTCCGCGTGCAAGCGATCGTGGGGATATAGCTTGCAATCGTGTTCGTGCTGCCAGTCGCCATTGCGTCGGTCAAGCGGTAGGTGGTGCCGACACCCACGATAGTGGCACCGGTGGTTGCCTGCTGGCCGGTTCCGGTGCCGCTCGTGGTCGCGCTGGCGGCGACGGCGCCGGTCGAATCAAGCGCTACGGCAACAGTAAATTGGTCGGCAGCCGCAACCCGCCCGCTCGCCCCAATCGCTTTATTGAGCGTAATCGTGCCCGGCCCGGTTATCGACGCGTTGCAGCCGTTCGAACTCGATGCTGTGCCGGGATCGAACATCTGCCCGCCTGGGATGATCTCGACGGTCGAATTGGGCTTGGTCCAGCGTAGCCGCAGAAAATTCCGGCCGCCTGCATTATTCCAGTAAAGCCGCATCACAACACAGCTATTCACCGCAGGCGCATTGACCGTGCCCAGTGTCTCAAAGGTGTTCTCGTCGTTTGTCCAACTCCCCGCCGTCGCGACCGGCAAGTCATACGACGCCGACCGGTAGCTTGTGTTCGAATAGTCGGACGAAAAATCGAGATCGACTTCGTCGTCATGCGCGACTGCGATGCTGTAGCTGCCCGCTTGCGGGAACTTGATCAGTGCATAGACGACGCGGCCCTGAGCGTCGGCGAGGCAGGCGACGCCCGACCCAGCAGGGTCGCCGCTCGGCGACGTGTCGCACAGCGTCAGCGATGCCGCCGAATTGTCGACCGTCGAACTCGTTCCTGTCCGCGTCGCGTTCGATGGGGTTGCGGCAATCGCCCGCAGATTGGCGAGATCGGTTTCGGCGCTGCCGGTGGCATTATCGTAATCGGGGCCCGCCTTGTTCTGATTGTTCGAGCCGAGAATGGACTTTTGGCCCTGATAATCCTCCCAGACGACATTGGCAGTGGCTGCAGAACATACGACGAGCAGCGTCGGCACCATGATCCAACGCGTTACGAACCTGAAAGTGCTCAACATCGATGTCGCCCCACGCATCATGAAATGCTAAACGACCGGCGCGGGATTTTCCTTAATCAAAAGCACCATTTTGGCCGTTTATTGCCATCCAGACGGCCACAGCGGCAACAGCGGCCGTATCCGCACGCAAGATTCGGGCACCGAGTGTTACCGGAACTGCGCTTTGGGTTGCACTGATGAGCGCCCGCTCGGCATCATCAAAGCCCCCTTCGGGACCGATAAGGATGGCAGCGGGGCCGGGATGGGCAGCAATGGCTTGGACAAACGGCGTTCCACCCGCTTCATCGGCAAAGAACAACCTGCGTCCATTCAGCGTTGGCAACCAGTCAGCTAATTTAATCTGCGGTGCCAGTTCGGGCAGCGCCGTCCGCCCGCATTGTTCGGCGGCT
>JANOZQ010000306.1:0-50652 GCA_031429555.1 Sphingomonas sp.
GATCAACGCGGTGAACCCAGCCAGATCCGTAAACAGGACTGCGATTTCGGTTCGCTTCGCCGCAGCTGTGACAAGATCGGGGTCGCGTTCCAGCATCCGGACATAGTCGGGTGCAAGAAAGCTTCCGAACGCCTTGCGCACCGATTGTATCTGAGCGCGGCGATATTGCCCCTCCAGTGCAAAGCCCGCAAAAGTCGCCAAGACCAGCCCGATGCCTATTGCCACGAGATTGATCATGATATGGGCCACCGCGAAAATGGCGACACCGAAGAGCGCCAGTCCTGAAAAACTGCAAAGAAAGACGGTGCTCTGCATCAGTATCGGAAGCGTCGACCTGCCTAGTAAAAATCCAATGATACCTGCCAAAGCAGTAAGGAGAATCGACCAAGTTAGCGCGCTTGGACGATCATTTTGACCGAGAAGCTGACGCAGTTGGAAGGCGTGCACGACCACACCGGGAAGTCTGTCCGGCGACCCTTCGGCGAACCGTAGCGGAGTTAAATGACGATCATTCTCGCTGAAAATGCCGCCAATTAGGACGTGCTTTCCCTTCAGCGTTGCGACCAATGAAGGATTGGCCAGAAGATGATGAGCGGGAATAATTTGAAATGGGAGATCACCATTCTTGGTCAGCCCATAACGGATTTCGAAATCTGGTTTCGTTTTCAAACGACCTGTTGTTTTCATAATAGATGCAGCGAGCACGGGTGATCCCCCACGATCCCGTCCTGAAAAATTTCGCACGACGGAATCATCGCCATCAGTTTTAAGCGCGGGGCTCGCCACGTGTCGCCCAGCTAGCATCGCGCGTTCAAATGCGGGCCGCCTTGACGAACCGATCATCACCAACGGCGCGCGTATCGAACCTAGTGCCTTGCCAAAGGCTTGGTCGCTGGCCGGTTGCGTCGGGCGATCAAATAATATGTCGACCCCGATGGACACAGGTGCTGCCGAACCTACGACTGTAATCAACTGAGCCAGAAAGCGTCTGTCAATCGGCGACAGTGTTTGATTGTCACGCAGAGATTCTTCGGTAATGGAAACGATGACGATGCAAGGGTCGACAACGTCTGATCTTGCCAAATGTGATGTCCGGACATCGGCGAGCATGGCTTCCATCTGCGCGAATGGCGCAAGATTGCCGAGGACGAAACTAGATGCTACAATTATCGCTAATATAACAAGAATAACGACGGGTCGCATGTGCTGGAGCAGACTATTTCGTCTGGCTCTTATCGCTGTCGATGAAAGATTATCATGCATTCAAAATTTTTGCGCATGGCGTCCCTGAAATCTACCCTATTGGCCGCTGGCACGCTTCTCATGTCAACCCCGGCCCTCGCCGATGCTATCGTCCTCCGATCCGCAGCGCCCGGTATTCCGGCCGGAACAACCGTCCGTGAAGGCCAAATGCTGCGATTGTCTGCCGGACATAAAGTTGAACTTCTGCTCCCGAACGGACAAACCCGCCAATTAATTGGACCTTTGCGCGAGCGATATGCTGCCACAACTCAACCTGCGCCTTCGATGATCGGAGCATTTGTCGCGATGTTCAAAGTGCGTGCTTCGAACGAACGACTCGGTGGAGTGCGCAACGGGGACCTGCGATGCACATCAAACATACCCAAAGACTGGAATGCGATTGCAACCGAATGGAACGCCGGTTGCCGTCAGGAGGCGCTGGCAATACTGAATGCGCGGCTCGGCGATTGACGCTTTTCAAAAGCATCATTGGGCTGACCATTGCCGCTGCCGCGCCGGCTATGGCGGCAACTGCCATCCCTGCCGCGCTCCAAGCCCAGCTCACGACCAGCGCCGCCGCCACGGCCGATCCTGACAGCGTCGAGCCCAGCCGCCAGGTCGATCTCGCCCGCGCCCATCTGTCGCTGTGCGTCGAGGCCTGGGGGCCAGCCAGCCAGCAAACCGCCGCGTGCGAGCTGGAACTGGGCCGCGCGCTGCTGGTCGAGATGTTCCCGGCTGAAGCCAAAAGCGTGCTGACCAGTGCCATCGTGCATCTTGGGTCGGCGCCCGATCCGCAAGCCTTGGCCCGCGCCCAATCGTTACTCGGGGAAGCGTTGATCTGGCGGGGACAGCATGAGGAGGCGTTGGGCCTCATGACCTCAGCGCTGGCGGTACAGACGGACCCCGCTCAGCGCTCGCTTACGCTGCGCCGGCAAGCAAATGTACTGGCTGCGCAAGGCAAATTGCCGGAACTGCAAGCCGCGATCACAGCCGCACGCGGATTGGCTGAAACGTCGGCGCTTACCGTGCATGATCAGGCTTTGCTGGATTTGGCGGGCGCCTTAAACGAGGTTACCCGACACCCAGCCCAAGCCGTCAGCCTTAATCGTGCGGCACTGGCGAAAATGGAGAAGCGCTTCGGTGCCACCGACAGCCGGCTCGGTTTTCCGTTGGCAAGGCTGGGCGATTCCCTTTTCGTTGCCGAAGGGCATATGGCGAGTGAGCCGTTTCGTGAACGAGCGCTGGCAATCGAGCGTGCCCGCCCACGCCCTAATCCTCATCGCGAGACCGCAGCTCTCGTTGATCTGTCGAGCGTTTGGGCGGCATCTGGGCGTTTGATCCCGGCGATGACGATCCTAAAGGAAGCCGTGGCGCGTTCCGAGACAGAAGATACAGAAGGTCTGCTGGCCACTCGGTTGCGAAGGCTGGGTGAGATGCAGGCGCAGGCGGGTCAGCTTGAAGCCGCAATCAGTTCTCTTGAACGCGCCGTACCGGCAAGTGAAGCGCTAGCAGGGGGTAATCCCGCAACCACCGGAATCATATTGCAAACGCTGGCGCTAACCTACGGCCGGGTGGGCCGTGCTACCGACGCTGAGGCGGCCGCGCGCCGGTCAGTCATGCTGCGAGAGCGGCTATATGGTCTCAATCACATTGTCACTCTGACCGCTCGTGCCGTGCTCGGCGGCCTGCTGTTGGACACAAGCCCCACGGAAGCGGCTCGCTTGCTTGAGCCTGCAGTGAATGCAATCGCCGTGCAGTTTGGCAATGAACACCCCCGCACCCAAACATATCGCGCCCTTCTGGCGGCCGCGCTAGCAAAATCAGGACGTCCAGACGCTGCGATCACCGAAATCGACACATCGATTGACGTGCTGCGGCAACCGCTGCTTGGCACGCAGATACTGAATAGTGTGGGCAGCCAACTCGGTCTTGCTTGGTCGAATGACGTGTTTGCCGCTCTGAAAGCGGCGGTGTATTGGTTGCCTCCTACCGACGGCGCACGAGCCGCACGCGCATTTGCACTATTGCAGCTGGACGAAGCCGCTACCGGTTTATCCACAATTGCCTGGCAGGCCGCCGCGCGACGCAGCATCAGCAACCCGAAGATCAAGGCGCTGGTCGAGGCGCAACGCATCGAACAGATCGCGTTGACCAGCTTGCGCCGCAATGTGGTCAACAAGGCCGATACCTTGACGGTCGTACCGCAGATCACTGCGTTGAAAGAGCGTATGGCGGCTCTAGACGCTCAGATTGCCGCCGCCGATCCCGCCTTCGCTTCGCTTTCCAGGCGCCAGGAAGTGCCACTGGCCGACATGAATTCGGGACGCCAACCACTGTTGCGTCGACATGAAGCGATGATTGCCTTCATGCAGAACTACGACGCAATTCGCGTTTTGGTGATAACGCGCGACGGCACGTTCATGAACACCCTGCCTGACACAAGGCGCGAGGTTCTGGCGGCACAGGTTGCAGCCCTGCGCCGCGGCCTGGTCATCGATGCAGCACTCACCGCCGCTGATCTGCCGGAATTCGATGTGGCGGCCTCCCATGCGCTTTACGCCAGAGTGATCGCGCCGCTGCTGCCACATCTGAAAGGCATCACCACGCTGCAGATTGTCGCCGATGGCCCGCTCGCTCGGTTGCCGCTAGGGCTGCTGGTGTCGAGGCCGGCCAAGGATGCCGATCTGCTGGCGCGCTATCGCAACAGCCGGTGGCTGGCCGATCGTTTCGCGGTCGTCGTGCCTCCCGGTATCGCGGCGCTGGCGGCGGCGCGCAGCATCGACGCGCCCAGCCGCGCCGATCGGATGTTGCTGGCGGTGGCCGATCCGGCGCTGACCGGCATCATTCCCGGTACTACCCCCCGCGCCACCCAAGTGGCGGGCTTGGCCGGCTTTGTGAAACTACGTGGGGACGAGCGCGGCACGGCCCGAACTGCTGCTGCCATCTGCGCCATGCAACCGCTGCCCGACACGCGGCGGGAGGCCGAACGTGTAGCCAGAGCGCTTGGCAAGCAAGGCATAACAACGCTGCTGACAGGCGCGCAGGCGTCTGAACGCGAGGTGCGATTGCGCAGTGACAATGGCGATCTCGCTCGCTATCGCGCCGTGCTGTTTGCCACCCACGGTCTAACCGATAACGAAGCCAGCGGCGAAGAGCCGGCGCTGGTGCTGGCACCGGCCAGTTGCAGCAGCAACGATGCGGCGGAGGATGGCTTGCTCTCCGCCAGCGAGATCGCCACGCTGAAACTTGATGCCGATTTGGTCATCCTGTCCGGCTGCAACACGGCCGCACCGGGCGATGCGCTGGTGGGGCAGCCGTTTAGCGGCCTAGCGCAAGCCTTCCGCCAAGCCGGCGCCCGCCGCCTTCTGGTCTCGCACTGGAGCGTGGATTCCGCCGCCACCGCCGATTTCATGGGCAGCCTGTTCGCCAATCGCCGCCCGGTCACCGCCGCGAGCCTGCAAACCACCATGCAGGCCATGCGCCACAGCCCCGGCCGCTTTGCCTATCGCAGCCACCCTGCCTTCTGGGCACCGTTCGTCCTCGTCGGCGACAGCCGCTGAAGCAAAATCGCAGATTCGGATCACAGAGATCTTGAAATCGCGCAGGTTGATTGTGGCCTGCATGGCCATGGCCACATTTTACGCCGCGAGTGCTTCGCCGACCACACAGATAAGCATCCTAGGATGCTTATCTGATTGAGGTCGTGAAGCCCAGAGAATCGACAGAATGCTGCATGCGTAACCATCTGATAAGCGAATAAACTGACATCTGGACATGCCGATGAGCGGCCGTCTTCAAGCTTGAGCCAAAATGGTGGAACGTCCGGATTGTTGGCCGGCTCTGTCAGTTGCTATCACAAGCTGCACATAGGGGAAATTCTGAATTTGCGTCGCCGCAGACGACTGGAGCCCCGCAATGTGCGCAGGCCGTAGCAGGAGAGTGGTCAGTTTGATCTCGACCAGCCCTCCGCTCAGTGTGCCACTTTTGCTTTTCGGCTTCCGTAAATGGCATTTTCTTCTCCTTCAGCCCTTAGGCTAGAAGTGAATTGCTAACGAGTGGTTTCCAGACGATTCCTTCGGCGAATCAGGAACTTAACATTTGGCAGCATTTGAGATGAATCTAGAACGGGCTAATGTCCGCTTTGCCGGCGGAAGTGGTCGGCGCAACGGACCACGATCACGGCCCAGAGGGAATCAGGGTAAGTTTTGTCTGCCGTCCATCGATGTAGCGCACCTTCTCGCCGTCAAAGAACGCGTTCTCCTCAGTCCGGAAATCGACCCGCTGGCCGGCCCATTCGGGCACGGCAGCGTAGGATGTCAGTTCGATTGACCACGCGGTATTGGCGTTAATCGGCCCGTTGCCACGTGGATCCGGATTCTGGTTGTCCCAGAAGCCGATGGAAGGCCCGGCACCATGACCATGCAGGCCGATCGGATGCGAATAGATCGAGGGATCGAGGCCGGATGCCTGGGCCTCCGCCCGCGCCAGGGCCAACACCGCGTTGCCGCTGCGCCCGACAGCGAACTGCCGGGTGAGGATATCCTGCACCCGGTTACTGTTCGCTAGCCCCTGCCTTAGGCCTGCAGGCGCCTCGGTCTCACCCGGCTTTAAGACATAGGCGAGGTGCTGTGTATCGGTGTTGAGCCGCAGATAGGTAATCCCGAAATCGGTCCACAGCAGATCGCCGGGTAGGATCACTTCGGCTCCTTCGAGCATACCTTTCGTGCCTTTACGCTGGATCGCCACCGAGGGGTGGAACCACGGATCGAGACCGAGCTGCAGCAGCCGGTCGCGATACCACCATTGCACCTGTTCAGCTGTTGTCACGCCGGGCGTGATGACTGCCCGTGAGAACGCTTCGCCGATGACGGCGTGGGCAATGCGCACGATCGCAGGGTATAGGTTCATCTCGGCGGGGGTGCGGGTCTCGAGCCAACGGATCGAAAGCCCTTCTCCGCTGACAATCCGCTGGCGAAGGGCCGCAGGCAGCGCAGACGTGAATTTGTCGTACTGGCTGACTGTCATGCCGTCAGCAAACTGGGAGAGATCGGACGTGTTGACCGCAATTTTAGCAGGATTGCGCTTGGCGATGATATCGACAGCTGCCTGCCATTGGTCGGGCTGCTTGGTCGGATCCCATGCGGACGCGAACAGACCGCCAAGCCCATAACGGCTAACCGTGAGCCGCTCGACCGGTTTGCCACCGCCCGGATCATGGAAAATCAGGATCGTCCGGCGCCGCGCGTGCATGTTTTCGGCATCGAGCATCGAAGCGACCACCGGCTCTTCAAAATACTCGCGCGCCACCAGCAGCCATAGGTCGATCCCCTGTTCGCGCATGATCGCGGGAATGATCGCATCGAGCCGCTCGGCCAGAATGCGGTTTTCGGTCCGCGCCCTTTCGCGCGCAGACAAGATATGCGGCACCGCCGGGGCAAGTTCTTCAGTCTCGCTCATAACAACGGGCGCAGGTGCGGCTGCAGCCAGCAACGCGATGAGTGGGACGGCGAGTATTGCTCCGGATATCCTGCGCTTTGCCATTGAAGCCTCACCTTTTGACGACGTGCGCCCGTACTGGCCGCGTCGTCGTAACTCTACAGCAAACTTATGCTTTCGCCATCGACGCGCCAGTGCTCATCGTTGCTGGTCGTGATGACGCTCAGCGCCATGCCGTGGCGCAGGCTTAGGTAGACGTGCGCCTCGCTCGGCACGTCGTCGAGCAAGTGGGTGACCGTCACATCTCCGATGTCGCCTTCGTTCCTGGCGGGGAGAATGAGCTCTGATCGCGCGAGGGGTTCGGATGCGCGGAGCGTGCGCCCGTCGGGGGACAGCCGGAAACGGCTGTGAGGACCGATCGCGACGGCATCGGGCGTGTCGGCGCGGCGCAGCAAGTAGCCTTCGATCTCGTTACCGATCGATCCGGCGGTCGGGGGGATGGCGATGACGGTCGAGGGGGGTCTGCTCCCCATCGCCGCGATTGATCGGGCCGCCGTGGCGAGCGCACGGATGCGTGAAGACGGCGCGCCGCGGCCTGCTTCGACGATCGGCGATCCGTCGGCCGCGAAGGTCACGACCGCAAGCTCGCTATCGGGGAAGTCGCTGACAAACACAGCCTCGTAACCACGGCTCGTCACGTCGACGGCCCAGCCGTCGCAATCCGCGATTATTGTATTGCCGTCGAGATGTTCGCGCGCGATCGTTGCGGCCAAGTCTAGATGAAACATGAGGCTGCCGCGCGTAACCGCCCAGGCAGCCGCATGACGCAGCGCTTCGAGAGGGTCGGCGTCGTCGGTCATCTGGCACTCCGTTTTCAATTCGCGCACATTATGGCGCGCACAGTCGGTCGAGTCGATTGGCGTAACATGATGAGGATGTCGCGATCGCAGCTGATACGAATACCCGCGCTCAAGCCCTGCGCGCGCTTCTGACCGAAGGCGAGCTTGAAATACTGGCGCAAGCCGAGCGTCTGTCGAATCAGGAGCTCGCGGTTTTCGTCATGCTTGGGCAGGGGCTGAAGCCGAAGGCGATTGGCCATGAGCTGGCGATCGCGGCGACGACCGTCGACACGCATATTGTCCGTATCCGCGCTAAATTAAGCCCGGGGCGTCCTTTGCCGCTAGCCGATCTGCTGTTTCTCACGCGGATGTGGGTTCGCGCCGGACGCCTCTGAAGATGATCGTGTAGCGAAAATCCCGACAAGACCGGAGTCCGGTGATCGGGCAATCTTTCGCAATGACCATCGGTGTCGGCCCTTCAACGTTTAACGCCAGGACTGTTGGCGTTTCGACGTCCTCTTCTGGAACGGGGAATGACGCAGCATTCTCCAATGTTGCGCGCGCCGCTGGTTTAATCGACGGACCACTCGCGGCGACCGTTCAGAAGCTTGGTGAGCAATTTGCAACCGCGGCAGGCGGCGCCAATCATACGATCGGCGCGGCGCATCTCGAGACGGCGATGCTCGATTTCGCACGCGAAGCGAAGGCATTACGGATCGGTAACCCGTATGCTGCCGAATCTCTCATTGATGAAGCTCTCGCGGCGGGTGTGGCAAAGTTCGCTTCGATGCCCGACGTTGGGCTGAACGCGCTCGATCATGCCACAACCGTTTTCGCCGAGGCAGCACGTAGCCTCTCCGAAATGCCCGCCGCCCCGCTTTACGATACCGCCGCTGCTCCGAACACGAGGACCTGATCCCCATGCCTGAGATTTTCGGATTTAAGGTTGAAGCTCCCCGACTTCCGTCTTGGAACGAGGTCCGCTCGACAGTCACGCACACGGCGCAGACGGCGACGCAACTTGGTCGTTCCGCGCTCAGCCATGCGCGCAATCTCGGGAGCCAAGGCGTCGATCTCGGACGGAGAGCCATCGCAGACCCCGAGGGCACCGTGCGTCGGCTTGCCGCATCGGCGCGGACCGGCATCCACCATGCGGAGACTGCGGCACAGAATGGCATCCGTGACGGGGTAATGTGGACAGGGCGGCAAATCCACGCCGGTGCGAATGTCGCTCGCGGCGCGGTTCATGGCAACAGCGCGGTTGCCCAGGTCACACGGGGTTTGATAACGCATACTGAAAATCAGGCGCGCTTCACAGTGGGTGTTGCGGGAGGGCTTGCCAAGGAAGCGGTCGGGCTGGTCGGCACGGCCGGGACGCTTGGAACTTATGCGACCGAACTGCAATATTCCCGGTCGGCGCGCGCGGAACTTGGCAATGCCATCTCGTCGGGCGTGAGCCGGGGCAGCGTAGCGGTCGCCGACTATGCCCGTTCGGTCGCGGCTAATCCGTCGCGCGTTGCCGGCGATGTTCGCGGTGCCGCAACCGCGACGTGGAACGCAGGCAGTGGCTTCGTTGAAGGACAGGTGCGGCGTCATGAAGAAGCCTTCCGTCGCGGCGAGGGGTTTGAAACGATCGGTATGACGACGGGCCAGGTTGCGTCCTATTTCATCCCCGTCGGTGCTGGAGCCAAAGCTGCTTCTACCGGTGTGCGCGGGGCCGAAGCTATTGCGGTCGGCGGAACGCGGACGCTGGCACGCGAGGGTGGCGAGGCAGCATTGCGTGCTGCCGGTGCCGAAACGCGCGTGGTTACACTGGCCGCATCACCTGCGACGCGACAGGCAGCCGAAGTGTCGGGCGCCAGGCTCCTACAAGGGGCCGAGGCTGGCGGTGGAACAGTGCGTGTCGCCCGATCAGGCGGCGTTACCGCGCAGAACCTTGCCGCAGCCAGCCGTCAATCTGGCCGTGAGGTCGCGCTTTACCGCAACACAGCAACCAACGAACGCTTCGTCGCGGTCGGCACGCGCACGGGCGTTGAGGTGCCTCAAGGTTCGCGCCTGATCGCACATACGCAGCCCGGCACTGGTGCCGCTGCCGTCCGCGCAAGCGTCGCCGACGAGGCCGCGCTGGCACGGCTCGGTCAGCGCTCGTCGGTCATCATCGATGAGGGCGGGACGGCGGCAACACGTTTCCGGGCGACGGAAGAGGGCGCGGCATTGGCGCGGACAAAAACGGGGCCGGTGCAGCTGCATGCACCTGCGGCTCAGCCTAGTCTTCTTCCTAGCGAGGGAGCCGTTGGTTCGTATCGCGATCTGGTATCGGCAGGTTCTAAAGGCGACAACGTAACGCCCCACCATATTCCATCTGCCAATCGGATGGTCCAGGAAGGGGTGTCGAAAGGCGACGGGATTGCGATCAATATGGAGCAGCCATTTCCGGGAGTCGGGGGCCGCCATCGGGCAACGTTTACTTATGGCAGTCAAGCAGACTTAGGATTGTCGGTTCGTGATGCCTTGGCTGCGGGCGTTCGCGACGCGCGAAAAATCTACCAAGCGGACGGTCTTTACACGCCAGAAATTCGAGCTAGTCTCAAAGCCTTAATTGATATGAATTTGGCACAGCATTCCGCAGTTTTCGCGAAGCCGATCAGGTGAAAAATGACTTACGCTTCTGAGTTGAGCGCACTGCGCGAGGAAATTGAGCAAGGAGGCGCTCGGCCTTCGGTCATTGACAGCAAGGTGAGTTCAATCTTGGGGATTGGAGATGAAAAAATGCCACATGATTTGTTGGCGTTGTTATCCGACACCGCAGAACACGACGAGGGTATGTTTTCGCTCGTTCATGCAGCCGAGTCAGTTGACGATCTCCCGTATGTGCATGCCTTATTGGCCGTCTTTCCCGCACTGGCTTCTTCTTCGCCTCGGTGGGCATCAATCGTTTTGATGAGAGTTCTCAACAACGATAATGCGAAGGAACATATTGTGCGCGAGTTACGAGCTGCAACACAGAGCGTCAAAACCGCCGTTCGCGAAATCAGCCTTCAAATCAATCGAGTGAGCCCAGAATTTTTGGCGAAAACAGCGCCGGTTCTGATTGCTGCTGCGCCACCTAAACTCACTCCCGTTCATTGATATAGGCCGGCACGGTCGCCTAGCGTTTCCACACAGTCGAGCAGGGCGGGACACTCGCCCACCGCGAGACCGGTGCCACCCGCTTTCATACGCCGAACACGCCGCTCTCGCCGCGCCTCCCGGAGGCCGAGTTCAACAGATTGGCGGGCAACTGGCGCGACAAGGTCTTGCGTGATGCTGGTATCGAGCCGGCTATTGGTATGAAGCAGCCACATGCGCATCACGTCGTCTATGAGAACGGCATCGGCACGGCTCAGCAAGCCATTGTTAAAGAGGGGCAGGAAATCCTGCGCAGACACGGGCTCGATCCGGTGAAAGGCCTCGAGAACCTCGTTTGGGCACCGAACGTGAAGGGGCAGCATAATCTTGCAAATCTGACTGCAGAGGTAGATGATCTGAAAGCTGCAGACGCTGCTGGACTAGGTAAATCTGATATTATCGACTTACTTACGAAGCATGCTGCTGACGCTGCCAAGAGGTAATGATTATGAACACTGAACCAGTAAAATCGGCACCGCTCATATCAGAGGCCATACGTCAAAGTAACCAAAAAGAGCTAGCAGCATTGTTTGAAAATTACCCAGAAATGCGTAATTTTCATTTTCCTTCTTTTGGAACTTGGCTTCACTTTGCGGCAGCGCATAGCTCCGTTCAAATCGTCGATCATCTTGTTGGACTTGGTTACGATGTCAACTCAAGACAAAATCGCGAGGAGGATACTCCACTGAATAACGCTTGTAATGAGGGTAAAGCCGAAACGGTTGAATATTTTCTAAACCATGGCGCTGAACTCGACGTAAGCACGTCAGTCCGAAATCCGCTTTTCAGTGCAATCGTTGGCAAAAGCCCCGAGTGTGTCCGGCTGCTCATCGATGCCGGGATTGACACCCGTGCGAGCTATGTTCTCGAGGGCGAGGTGAAAATTCGGTCAGACGCAATCGCTTTCGCGATGCTGCGAGGTGAAACCGAAATTGCAAATATGATCGCGCTTCACAATGCCGACGGTGATGACGCGAAAGCGCGCGAGCTCGTTGCCGAAGGCGATCGCATCGCGGAACTGCGAACCGCGGCTTAAGTTGAAGAACCTTCGTGCGTCGGAACAGCTGAGCGCAGTTTCCAGCGCAGGGACAGAATTACATTAACGCTGCATCGTGAATTGCACGGCACTGTGCAATCTTACGACCTCGTGAATGACGGTTAGGAATTAGGAACTAGCAATTTCATAATACTGTCTTTGGCTGAGCCTACGACCGGTATCGTGGAGTTTAGAGGCTGCACGTACGTCCGCAATATTGGCAGGAGGGGTCATTCAAAGGTCGCGTGCCGCAATAGCAAGGCCGCATTTGAGATAGGCAGAATGTCTGCAGTCCGTTAATCGATCACTCTCTTGCGCAAATCCGCAGTAACAATTCCCTTGCATACCCTCGCACCCCATGGCTCACTCGCTCCACCGATGCCACATTATAAGAAAAGGGGTCTGTCCATGCGCCGCAATGTCTTCGCCCTGTTGCTGCTCACCACCTCGGCAATTGTTGCTGCCGCGCCGACGCCCAAGGAGCAGTTGATGCAGCCACCACCTGCGGCGCAGCATTACACGATCAGTTCGGCCGCCGGTAAGCATGGCGATATCTGGTCGTGGAAAACGCCCGACAACAAGCTTGCTTATCGCATGTCGATGTCGCTGCGCGGCTGGATTACCGAGACGGATCAGTTGACGACAGTCGGCCCTGATGGTCGTCCGACCACCATCGCTATTCGCGGCTATACCGACTCTGGCGACGCGACCGAGGATTTCAGCGTCGATGCCAACGGCATCGCGCGCTGGAAAACCGCAGTCGATGAAGGCAGCGCCCCCTTCGCCACCAAGCGTTACAGCACGTATGGCGGACCATGGCTGGCGGGCGAGCTTGATATCAATGCGCTGGTGAAGGCCGGACCGAAAGGCATCGAAATGCTGCCCGCAGGACGTGCGAGCATTTCAATCGGCAAGGCGACCGAGATTGACGGCTCGTCGGGCAAGAAGACGGTGAAGCTCGCCTATATCACCGGGCTTGGTTTTTCGCCTTCGCCTGTCTGGCTGGATAAGGACAATCACTATTTCGGCACTGCCGGGGTGATCTCACTTCTGCCCGCCGGTTATGAAAAGGCCGGGCCGAAGCTGAAGGAAATGCAGGACGCGACCGAGGCAGTGATGGTGCGCGACGTTGCCAAACGCTTCCTCAGCCCCGCCAACCGGGCGTCGACACTGGTCGATAATGTGCTGCTGTTCGATTCGGAAGCCGGTCGTTACGCGCCAGCCCAGGCGGTGCTGATCGAGGGTGGCAAAGTAACGGCCGTGGGCGCCGCAGGATCGATCAAGCCGCCCGCCGGCACCACCCGTATCGACGGGCGCGGCAAGACCTTGCTGCCCGGGCTTTGGGATTCGCATTTACATGTCGGCGGCAGCGACTGGAACCTGCTGCAAAATGTGGCGACCGGCATTACCAATTATCGCAGCCCGGGTTCGATGATTGATGAATCACTGAGCATCATCAAGCGCCGCGCGGCAGGCGAGCTGCTCGCGCCCGATGGCAAGATATCGGTCATTATTGACCGCAGGGATCCGCTGGCAGCCCAAGGCGCGTTGACGGTTAGCACAGCCGAAGAAGCGATCACTGCCGTGGACAAAATTAAAGCGGCGGGCCTGTGGGGTGCCAAATTTTACACCTCGATGACGCCCGCATGGATCGCCCCCGCAGCTGCCGAGGCGCACAAGTTGGGGCTGCATGTCCATGGCCATATCCCTGCCGGGATGCGTCCGATCGAGGCGGTGCGAGCGGGCTATGATGAGATCACTCACATCAACTTCATCATGATGCAGGCGATGCCGCAAGCGGTGGTCGACAAGGCCAACACCGCCGCGCGGCTCGAAGGTCCGGCTAAATATGGCAAGGATGTTGATCTCGATTCGCCCGAAATGCGTGCCTTTTATGCCGAACTTTCCGAGCGCAAGACGATTGTCGATCCGACGTTGGTGGTCTGGGAAGGTTTGCTGACATCGGACGGCAGCGCGATCATGCCCGCTTACGCCCCATTCGCGCCAATCTCTCCGCCCGCAGTATCGCGCGGTTTCAAGATCGGCGGCTATCCGCTGTTCGACGGCCTGACCCGCAACGATTTCCGCGCGAGTTTTGCCAAGATGGTGGGCGTCGTCGGGCGTCTGCACAAGGCCGGCGTGCGCATTGTCGCCGGCACCGACGGTTCGGGGATCGAGCTGGTCCGCGAGCTCGAACTTTACCAGCAGGCGGGGCTGACAAACGAAGAAGCGCTGCAGACCGCAACCATTGGTCCAGCACGGATGACGGGCATGGACGATCGGCTCGGCTCGATCGCACCGGGCAAGACCGCGAGCATGATCCTGGTCGAAGGCGATGCCTCAAAAGACATGGCTGCACTCCGCCGGATTACCACCGTGTTCCTCGACGGCTATCGGCTGAATGCTGACGACCTGCGCAAGGCCAGCGGATTCAGCGGGGGGCCGAAGTAACAGGTACTCGATTCATATACAGTCTTTCTGGTTCGGATGGAGACATTTTTCGGGAAGCAGGACTGTTCGGATCGACTAAATGGCCGTCGTCCGACTAACGCTCGAATGTCGCCTTTCGCAATAGCGCGAACTCATTCTCAGACCAACATCGTTCAGTTGTCGCGTTTGGCTGGGGATGAACGTAAGGCAGGTTTCGACGGGCCAATTTGAGCTTGTGAGCGACAGGCTTGTTTGGCGCAACAGGCCGCTCATATATGTATTACCCTTGGAATTAGCCGCGAGAAACGTTCAAGAAGATCGCCGTTAATTAATGTTTGGTATCGTCGATAACCAACCTTTGCAGGTTGCCTATTAAAGCGGGTTACGAGTGGCGTCCGAGGGGGGAGTGACGGCGTGACCACACCGAACTACTGCTGTTTCAGGTGATTGGTCTCACGCCCGTTGAAAGGAATTGTTCGTATCGCGTAAGGAAGATCTGCTTCCTCGCAAGCCTATCGGAGCCGCAGATCGCGTACGAACCCGCGAGGTATCTCGGGCACCCAGTCCAAAGTCCAAATCGTGATTGAATTCATCGCAAGGCCTTTCAAGTGCGAATTTACTTTTGTCGATGTCGATCATCGGACTTGCGGCGGAGCCGAGCACATATCCGCGCTACCAATATGAGCCGTCCTCGTCCGCTTGTTAAACAAGCACAAGTTCGAGTCTGCCGATCCGCGCGACCGGTTGGATACCAGTATAGTGACCACACCGACGCGGTTGTCAAAACCCAAAATCTGCGACGCGCGAGGGTCGCAGATGCCGCTGGCGATGATGCTCGCGCGTGTCACTTGGGCATTGAACTGGCCCCAGGCCTTATTGCTCGAGGCGTAAACGGCGCTACTGCCGCCGGCAAGGCCGACAATGGCCAGCGAAACAAGGTGAAACAGCTTCATTTTCAGTCTCCTTTATGGCGTTGCGCTTGTCGGGGCGCGCCAACCGAATTGCGCAAACCCTATCGTTGTGTTCGACCGCGACAAACTTGGTCATTGGTTCGCCTTTGTCGACATCGCTGCCATCGTCGCCCTTGCCTTTGTCGAGACCGGCGTCTGGGGTTTGCTTTCCCGCGTGAATGCCGAGATATCCTGCATCCGCACCACCGTGCCCGTGCCGCCCCATGTGCCATCAGGGATTTCGTGCAGGAAGCACCAGACCCGAAACTGATGATGCGGCAAGGGATCGACACCTTCCGCTTTGAGGATCAGCGCGGTTGCGCGCTCGAACATCTCGGCACGGCGCGGGGCCGACATCGGACCATGCAGCCCGCGCGTATACGACGGGTCGACCTTGAGGAGTTGTTTGTAAAAAGCATCCTCCCGAGAGCGGCTTAGCTTTCTTCGAGGAATGCCGCCCACGCCGTCATCATCGGCCTTCGCTTCTCAAGTGCATCGCCGCGGCTGTAAGCGCGCTCGACTGCGTTTCCGATTTGCTGGGCAAGGGCTGCCTCCACAATCTCTCGTGGGAACTGCGTGCCCTCGCCGACCCAATCCCGAAAGGTCGAGCGAAAACCATAGGCCGTGATATCGTCGACCTTCATCCGACGCAGTAGCATGTTCATGCTCAGCCGAGCGCGTCGGCCACGGGCGTGCGATATGAAAACCCACCCCCCGGCTGATGATCGCGCCGCGCCAGTCGCGCCAAAGCCTCATGCGCGCCCCCTTTGGCAACAGCGGGCGTCCAATAGCTTGCCGAATAGCGGTGAACATCGGCATCGGGATTGGCATAATCCTCATCGAACGCGACCCCGTCAGTCATATCGAGCAAGTGGCGGACATTGGCCACGGCGAAACCGCTGCCGCTCAGTTCGGGTACATAGTGCGTTACCGGCGCACCGGGATCGAGCAGCCCATCAGCAATGAGCATCTCGCCAAGCAGTCCAACAAAGGATTTGGTGATCGAAAAAGCATGGTGAGGCGTTTGTGCGGTCATGCCGTTAAGGTAGCATTCGTGGATGATCGCGCCCTCATGCAGGACGATCATCGCATCCGAAAACGTGCGTTTCTCGAACTCTGCCCAGCTTATGATCCCGCCTTCACCATCATCAAAGCGCAGCCCGTCAAGCTATAGCGGGCGCTCAACCAAGTGACGCGGGTTGGCGCTTCGACGCAATCCACGCGATGGCACCAGCTCGCGCGTATGCTGGAACGCCCAGCGCGAAAAGGGATAAAGCCGCCAATTCGCGCGCGTTACGCGGCGTTCGATCGGAATATCGAGGCCGGGGCCAATCCCGGCGCTGGGCCAATCGAGCAAGGGCGGCAAAATCATCGTGTCGTGGGATAGCGGATCACCAACGATTGTTCACGCCGCCATTGCGCGATGAATGATCGCCAGCTGTCGGGCTTCACCCCGCGCTTGCGGTTGGCCGCGCTGACCTTGAACAGCAGCGAGAATTGCCCGCACAGCGCGCCCCACGCCTCGAGCAGGGTCGTGCGGCTGTCCCAGATATGCGTCATTTCCGCACCAGCGCCGTTATACTCGATGATCGCGAAATCTTCCCCGCTTTGGAAAGCGCCGAAATCAGCAAAGCGAACATCGAACCGGCCGAAATAGAAACCGTCGATCGCGTCGGCAATGGCATCAAACCTGACACGCATCGCCTCGGTGATATAGGCATTGCCATTGCGGAAAATCGCGCCTTTCGAATGGCTGCCCGAAAAGACCAGCCGCTTGGCTTCACCAATCGTCAGGACGCGGTCAAGTTCGTCTTTGAACCGCTTGAGATAAAGCTGCGGCACGAGGCCTGCGCGGGGGTCAGCCTGTATCAATTCGCGCAAGGTTAAACGACCGTCTCCGACGACGCGAGGAAAATATTTGAGGGTGAGCGATACAATCTTGCCTTGTCGTGCACCAGGTTCGCGGACGTAGAAGACACCTGCTTCGCCCTTAACGTCGATCATCTGCTGTAGCAAAAAAGTTGCGCCTGGCGGAAAAGCTTCGAGATAGTCCCACAGCTGAGCAGAGGAACGGATCGGTTGCACCCCGGCACCGCGACAACCGATATCGGGTTTTGCGACGAGTGGATAGTCGAGACCCGCAGCGTCGATGCGCGCCATCATAAGCGGCCACTGTGCCTCAACGGGCGCTGCCCAGCGGTTTATCGCCACATAGTCGGGCAAATACCTGCGCTGGAGCCCGCTTAGCCGCGCGAATAGCTTACTCTTCTCTTCCCCAACAAGTCCGGCGGCAGGAAAACCGGGATTGGCAACTAGTGGCAAGCGGATGCTGCGGTAGCGGATCATCAAGCCGATAATCCAAAGCCAGATCGGCGCATAGAAGAGCCAGCCCGGCCAAAACTCAAAGTACGAGACAGCAGGGCCACCGCCGAATGCAGGCATCGCTACACCGCTGATGCTTCCTTCAGGCTGCGACACGATAATCGTCCGGAGTTACAAATGAAGTCGTACGGCGCACCTGCCCAATGCAGTCAATCAAGATGACTTCGAACAGGTCACGCTGAACATTGCTGCCACCGATTTCGCCAATTTGGCGGCGAACAGAGGCGATGTTTGACGCCGCGACGCTAAAATCGTCTCTGGCATGCGCGATAATGGCGCGTGCCAATGCGCCTGCTACGCGCTTGCTTTGCAATCCCTCACTCAGGCACGAAGCTGCCGCGTCGCGACCGCTCCGCACGAGCGCGATCAAGTAAAGGAGATCGATGAAGTCACTCAGCCGGTCACTCACTCGGTCTTTAACATAAAACGCAATGTCGTCCCAACGCCACGCCGGACACGCTCCTTGCATTTCGAGCCGGATCAGCAGCGAAATCGCATTGATCTGATCCTGCACATGGCCTTTGCGCGCGCCCCAAACATATTCGTCGAAGATCGCAAACGCAGCACCGCGATTGCCAAGGTCAAGCTCCAACAAGGCAAGATGCCACCAATTATGCGTCAGCATGAACGAAGAGCAGCGATCCCAGCTAGGCGCAACGCTGCGCAAAAACGCGCGCGCCTCGATTGGCTGATCCATCGCGATCAGCGCATGGGCAAAGGCATGTTGCGCCCAGGGATCGCAGACCGGATTGAGGTCTAGCGCACGGCGCGCAAAGCGAAGCGCGACTTCGGGATGGCCCGCTTGTTCAAGCGCAAAGGCGTGAAGACCAAGGGCATAGCCGCTACGTCCCTCGACTGCTGCGACCATCGCCGACGTCCGGACCATCCCACCAACATCTCCCACGCCCAATTCAAGGATTTGGCATAGTTTGGCGGCCACAAGATCTTGAGGGGTAATTTCGACGACCCGCCGCAGCATCAAAATCGCGCCGCGATCATCGCCTTGCCCCCAAGCTGCAATCGCACTGATCGTATCGGCCTCCCGCTCGCTACACATCGGACTTAAATTCAGCGCGGCAGCAATATGCGGCGCGGCCTGGGCCTGGCCATCACGAGTCATTTGGGTCAGGTAAAGTACAGCTGCATAAGCATGCCCGATCGCGCATTCGGGGTCCGCGGCGAGCGCGTCAAAGATGACCCGCGCGCCCGATCCATGGCTCACCAATTCATGTGCAAATACGTGGATCGCGCTGGCGGCGGCCGGGGCAATCGTGGTGATTGGCAGAAAGTAATAATCCTCATTCATGTCACGATCCTCTCTTCTTTTCTAAAGTCCGGTATTTGCCAATGATTTTGCTTGCCGTGATCGCCCGAAAAGCAGGGCGCCGCAGCCGATCAACAATGCGGCAGGTAAGGCGGTGGTCAGAAGATGTTGCGCACCAACTTCGCCTGCAACATACGCGACCGCGAACAGCCCACCCGTCCAGAACGGTGTTGTCAGGCCGATGATCGCGGCGACAGGGATGAAAGGCGCTGCGACCAATCCGCTCGCCGTATACACTGGCAGTCGGAATCCCGGCGCAAAGCGCGCGGCGAAGACCAAAATGAGCGCTCGGCCAGCAATCCAGCCTTCAGCGCGCTTCACATCGGCGCGCGCCCGCAGTTTTTGACCCATTCTTGTTTCGCCACCCCAGCGACCAAGCGCATAAAGCGCAAGGTCACCAATCGCTGTCCCAAGGATGACACCCGTTAAAGCCGCCACGGGATCAGCACCGGTTTGCGCGACAAAAACACCCGCCGCGATTGTCGCGACATCTTCGACAATGAAGGTTGCGAAGAACAGGGTCAGTCCGAGCAACAGCGGATGCTGGCTGAGCAAGAGGAGTAGATCGGCGAGCATCTTACTTGGTTCCGCGAACGCGGCTGATTAGATCAGCGATGATGTCGCGGCTCAGCCACAGCAAAGCCGCTCCCGCTATCCACACACCGCAAGCCAGCGCGAACAATTCGCCGCTGTCGCGCGTTCCGTCGGTGTTGAGCACTGAGACACCAAGCGGCGTGAAAAGGTGGAAGAAAATCGCCCCTGAAATTACGCCCACCGCCATCACGGCACCAATAGGACGCAGGATGCGAAACACCGTCGTCAAGCCTGTCAACAGCAGAGCAGAGGCAATCAGTTCGCCGGTGCCCACGACATATTGCGAGAAAATGCCGGTCGGCGCAAATAGCCCGGGCCAGCCGAGCGAAGCCCCCCACGCATCAAGCGTTTCGAAAATATATTGCGTTTCAGGCGAATTGGTGAACTTAAAAAACAACGACTGGATGAAGACGAACGCAATGTAGAGCGTTAGCACTGTCGGTATGTGACGGCGTATCATGGCAATCTCTCCTCGGTGGTTCCGATGCAGATGTAATTGCCCGATGCGCGACAAGCGTTGAAATCACCTTTGGTTATCGTTTCGATACATGAACGGTGCCGAGCGCTTCCGGCCCCAAAAAAATGCAACCCTATTTGGCTGGGCAACGAACCGAGATGAAATATACGGCTGAAATTGCAAAGGATGATCCATGGCCAAATAGGTTGCTACTCTCGTTTCGGTGGGGCTTGGATGCAGCCTGGCATTCCTGCCGACACAAGGATTTGCAAAGACCGAACCAGTTTACACCGAAACGTTCAGCAACGTGGCCGTATCGGGCGATCCTAATGTCTGGAAAATTGTAGGCGGCAAGTTAGACCTCAATTGCGGTCGTGAAGTCGGCAGCCGTCAGGGCAAGAATATTCCGGGTCATATCCGCTCGGCCAATGCCAATTGGCCGAAGCTTCTTGCCAAATAGCTTTGTATTGCCGTTACCGAACCTATAGAAAATCTCGCGATCCAGCATCCAATATTATTGGGAAATGTACATCGATTTGCTGAATGGATGGTGGTTTTCGATACTGGCAATTTCCTGATCAAGCATCCGAATCGTTTAGCGGCAACCGCCAATCATCGTACCGCAGCGGACGCACCGGATATCGCGCGCGCGGGAGATGGCGTAACCGCCAGCGTCAGCGTCAGCGGCAGCGGCAGCCGACCGTCGAACTCCGCAAGAGTATGGCTGGTTGACGATGATTCGAGATATTCCGCGATCCCGATCCGCGCGGGAGAAAATGACGGACGGACACTCGCTGATCGCAATATCGTGCGCCGTCTGACTGCGCTCGGCACATGGGCCCGGACCCGTGCCACATTTTCGCTTCCAAAAATGCAAACAGAGCCGGCACGCGGCATATTGGTCCAGTCGGGCGTCGGCGGCCCAGTATTGGCGGCCCGAAAAATCTAATGTTTGTCGCCGTCCCTGTTGGGCTGTAACCAAAAACAAGGCAGCTGCGAACAGGACTGGACCGACGTGAGGCCGGACGAGGCAGAATTTAAGGCGCTGATGATTAGTGCGCTCGATGGCGATCAACATGCTTACCGGCAATTGCTGCGCCGCCTCGTCCCGATCTTGCGGCAATATCTTGGGCGGCGCGTCTCTTCGGGACCAGAAGATGTTGAGGATCTAGTGCAGGAAACTTTGCTCGCCGTTGATACTAGACGGATCACTTATGACCGTGCGCGACCGTTCACGCCTTGGGTATTTGCGATTGCGCACCACAAGTTTGTTGATCTCGTCCGGCGGGGACGGATGACCGCCGTTTTGACCGATGATCTGATCGGCGAGCACGGTTCGGGTGATGCCATCATGGCAGAGATCGACGTGGGCAATCTGCTCGACACGCTACCTCCAAAGCAGGCCGAGGCCATTCGCGCGGTAAAACTTGACGGGCTGAGCGTTGCCGAAGCAGCTGAACGCCAGAACATCGGCGAATCCGACATCAAAGTTTCAATCCATCGCGGGTTGAAATCGCTCATACAAAAGATTGGCAGACAGTGACGACTTCGACCGACGAGCTGATTGACGGGCTTGCGGACCGGCTTGTGCCGGTTCGGGCGAAACTGCTTGAGCGGCGGCTTGCGCTTGCTGTGGCGGGTGGTGCGATTGTCGTTTTGGCGCTTGTCGTCGGCTTGATTGGATTACGCCCAGATTTAAAGAGCGCCACCGCCACCGGAGATTTCTGGGTGAAGCTGGTCTACACCGGCGCTATCGCAATGGTCGCGCTGGCGGGGGCAAGACGTCTCGCGCGTCCCGATGTGTCGGGCATCAAGCTGACCTATTTTGCGGTGCCGGTTGTCGCTCTCGCACTGCTGGCGATTTTCGAGTTGAGCTCGGCACCGGTCGATCAGCGCAATGCCCTCATTTTCGGCAACACATGGCGCGAATGTCCGGTCTTGATTGCGGCGTTCGCTTTGCCTTTGCTCGCCATTCTATTGCGCCTGTTTGCCGGATTTGCGCCACAGCGTCCACGCCTGACGGGTGCCGTTGTCGGCCTTGCAGCTGGCGCGACAACTGCTACGCTTTATTCGCTGCACTGTCCCGAAACAGCGATGGCGTTTCTGCTGCTGTGGTATAGCGCCGGGATCGCAATCATTGCCGCGATCGGGGCGATTGTCGGGCCTCGCGTCTTGCGCTGGTAGGGTCTGTAACCAAAACATTGTTCCCGACGAAGAGATACGTGCCTTCGTCATCACCTGAACCTGTCGCGTTAACGCCAACGCCCACACCCATCTGCTTTCGGCGTGGCCTGAGGGCGCCAACGATTCGGCCGTTCGAGATTGATGCGACACTGGCAGTGCGTTATCAGGAAGGACTGGCGGCACTGCTCCCGATCCTTGGCTGTGGCGAAGAAGCGGCAACACTGGCCTTTGACGAGCTTGCCGATTCAGTCGATGATGATACCGACGGTCGTGCCGCACTTGCCGACATTGCCAAGGACGAGGATCGTCATGATCAATTGATCCTGAGCATGCGCGCGGCGCTGCCACCCCCGCCGGACCAGCGCGAAATACTGCGCAGGGCACGGCGTTTTCACATCGATCTTGGGCGTGGTGGCACAGCGCTTCGGCTTGCGCGGATTGCCGCGCTGGATTCAGCCGTTTGCACGGTGCTTGGTGGTTTGCTGCGTCGCAATGCAGCGCTGGTTAATGCACCGATGGTTCACGGGGCGCTCTCGGCCATCTGGCGGGACGAAGCGCATCATGTTGCGGTGTCGCGCCGCTTGGCCCTTGCGCGGGCTGACGGGGCGACGTTGCGTCCACTCGCCAGTCAGGCACGCGAAGCGCTGGCGGAAATACTTTTGCTCGGTGGCGGTGCCCTCGACAGTCTGGACGTTGATCCCATGCAGCTAGCACGTGATGTGCGGCGGCTTCCCGTCGGATTGCTGGCATGAGTGCTGCACCGTGGCGGTCGCGCGGAAAGATTGCTGTGCTCGGCACGGGGCTGGCGCTGCCCGGCCGTGCTGTGCCGACCGGCGAGCTTGTCGCGATGCTTGAAGACCGCTTCGCCTTTTCCGCCGGACGCGAGGTAAAGGCCATTGCAAAGCGGATGGGCATCGCCACGCGGCATATCTCGCGGCCATTCATCCACCGTCATGAAGCCGCGCTGGCTGGTTGCTCGAACGCCGACCTTGCTGCGGCGGCGGTCAAACGTGCGCTTGATGATGCGGGTCTGAAAATAGATCAACTCGGTTACCTCATCGGCCATACGACCACGCCCGTGCAGCCATTGCCCGGCAATATTACCTTTGTCGCCGACCTGCTGGGCTATGCCGGACCGCATGTCGAACTGCGTCAGGCTTGCACGGGCTTTGCCAATGCGCTGATGATCGCATTCGGTCTGATCGCGGGTGGCCTTGATGCGCCAATTGCCATTGTAGGGTCCGAAACGGGATCATTGTTCTTCGATCCAGTCCGCGCGAGCGAGGACCGCGGCCAATGCGTCAATCTCATCCAGATGGGCGACGCAGCGGCGGCTGTTATCGTTGCTCCGGTCGCGCCGGGATGCAGCATGATTTCGGGGGCATGGTTTGGCGCCACCGGCCTTGGTCGTCCGCCGGGTTTGCAAATGCATGCGGGCCGCACTGAGTTCGAACATGATTATGCGCGTATTGCAGAGTCTGGCCCCGCGCTGTTCGCAGCTGGTGTCGCAGCAGCAGCGTCACAAGGCATCGCCGCCGATGGCGTCGATACGATCATCCCGCATCAAGTGAGCGGCAGCATCCGGGCACAGATCGCAAGCCATCTCGGCGTCGACCGAGAGCGGGTGTTCGGCAATGCGGACAGGGTCGGGAATACCGGATCAGCAGCCATCTGGCTCGCGCTCGCCGAACTTCGCGCGGGTGGCCTTTCGAGCGGTGCGCGTGTTATCGCGCTTGGCGCGGAAGCCACAAAATATATGCACGGTGGGTTCCTGTATCAGCATGGCTGACCCTGTCATTTCGGTGGCGGGGCTCAGCAAGTCGTTTGCCGGACATAAAGTCCTCGATGACTTGTCTTTTTGTGCCTTGTCGGGCGAAATCCTGGGGCTTGTCGGTGCCAATGGTGGTGGCAAAACAACGACGTTGCGTTTGCTTGCTGGATTGCTTCAGCCAGACACGGGCGGCGGATCGTTTTTGGGCCAGCCGCTTTCGCACCTGTCGAACCGTGGCCACCTCGGTTATATGACCCAGCGCAACGCCCTTTATCCCGACCTGAGCGTTGCCGAAAATCTGGCGTTTCGCGCGGACGTCCATGGCGTTGATAAAGCGCGCGTTGTCGAAGCCACTGAAGCCTATGGCGTCGCGGATGTGCTGGGACAGCGCGTTTCGTCGCTGTCAGGTGGCTGGGCGCGGCGCGTGGAGTTTGTCGCAACAGTGCTTCATAAACCAAAGCTGCTTTTGCTCGATGAACCCACCGCCGGACTCGACGTCGTGACCCGCCGTGATATGTGGCGGTGGATGGCAGCGCTCGCCAGTGAAGGCTGCGCGGTCATTGTCAGCACACATGACCTGATCGAAGCGGGGCAATGCGCAAACATCCTTTTGTTTAATCAGGGGAAAGTGCTCGGCCCGATGGCACCTCCCTTGAAGCTCGAAGACGCGGTCTTCGCACTGGCCACACCTTGAATTTCAGGACGATCAGGGCCATCGCTGTGGTCGAGGCCAAGCGGCTTATCCGCGCGCGCATGGCGCTGACGCTGCTGCTTGTCGTGCCGGTGTTTCAGATCATTCTCTTTGGCTACGCGATCAAACCCGGCGAAGCGAGGGTTCGCATCCATGTTGCTGCACCGAGCCTGCAAAGTGCGCGCGAAGTTGTCGATGCCCTGCGCAAGCTGCCGTCGGTCAGCGTGATCGATCCCGTCGGCGCACCGGGCGCCGCCGAAGCCGCCGTGCGCAACGGCGAAGTGGCCGTCGGCATCGAAGTGCCGCGTGTGCGCAGCATGGCCGATCCAACCGCGCCCGGCGGGCCGATCAGGATCATCGTTGATGCGACCGATCCCCTCCTGATAATGGGCGCCGTCGCACGGATCGAAGGTGCATATGAGGCCGAACGCGTGGCACGCAGCGACATGGCCGACGCCGGACCCGGTCTCCGCATCGAACGGCTGTTTAATCCCGATGCCCGGAGCGACTGGACCTATGCACCTGCGCTTGCCGGGGTCACGGTCATGATCGCGATGGTCATGCTGGGCAGCATCGGTATCGCTCGCGAACGTGAAGGCGGCTCATGGGAAACGTTCCGGTCGTTACCGGTGTCGCCCGCCGAACTGATTGCCGCAAAGCTGGCGCCGCATGTGCTGATCGGAACCGTGCAGGGGGTGCTCGTGCTGGTGACGGGGCATCTACTTTTCGCCTTGCCGATGCCCGGTGCAACCGCAGCATTGATCCTGTTATTGCCACTTTTTGCCGCGGCCCATTATATGATCGGTTTCGTCATTTCGGCGCGCGCGACGACGCAGTTGTCGGCCTTGCAGGGCGCGGTTGCCTTTTACCTTCCGGCGATGCTGCTCTCGGGCTTTCTCTACCCGTTCGAAACGCTGCCCCCCTGGGCACAAATTATCGGCAATATCTTTCCGTTGTCACAATTCATCAGGGCGGCGCATGATGCTGTGCTGCGCGAGCGCGACGCCATGACGGTTCTTGCGCATGGCCTGCCCATTCTCGCATTCTTGGCTGTTGCCTTGCTTATGGCGCAGCGCGTTTGTCGTAACCAGACGTCCTAATTGTAACCACGCACGCGGCGCTGACGAAAAGGCAATATTGTCAACAACCGTAGGATCGCCCCATGTCACCTATTCGCTCCACCGCACTTGCCTTCACAGCAGTTATCGCGGTTGCCCAGCCTGCGCTTGCCGCCGAATTCAAACCGTTTGATCGTGCGACATTCGATGCCGCGCAAAAGTCGGGGCGACCGATCCTCGTCGAAGTCAACGCGTGGTGGTGCCCGGTTTGTGCGTCGCAATCGAAGACAATCAAAGCAACTGTCATTGCGCCTGCCTATGCCAAGCTGCTCGTCCTACGCATCAATTACGACAAGCAGAAGAGCGAATGGCAGGCCTTCGGGGTGCAAAAGCAATCAACACTGATCGCGTTCAAGGGCGGTCGCGAGCTTGGCCGTGTTTCCTACATTACGGACAAGGCTAAAATTCAGGCTCTGCTCGCAACGACGACGCGCTAGGCGATGTCCGCCGGTCTTTCACCCGTCCTAGCGTTTGGCGCCGGGGCACTCACAATCCTGTCGCCCTGCGTGCTGCCGCTCGTTCCCATCGTGCTGAGCAGCGCGGCACAGCGCCACCGCTTTGGCCCGCTGGCACTGGCGACCGGGCTGGTTCTGTCGTTCACAATTGTCGGGTTCCTTGTGGCCACGCTTGGCGCATCGTCGGGCTTCGACGGCGAGAATATCCGTATAGTCGGCGCGATCATGCTCGTTATCGCGGGGGCTTTCCTGTTGTCATCGCGGGCGCAGGCATTGGCGACACGGCTGGCAACGCCGTTGGCAGACTGGGGCAACGCGCGACAGGATGATTTCGAGCGGTTTGGTCTGGTCGGACAAACAGGGATTGGGGCGTTGCTGGGAATCGTGTGGAGCCCTTGCGTCGGCCCGACACTGGGCGCCGCGACAGTGCTCGCTGCACAAGGCGAAAACCTCGGCGAGGTCGCCTTGGTCATGCTTGCCTTCGGCCTTGGTATCGCCACAGTCCTGCTGGTCCTCGCAACACTCACGCGTTCTGCCCTCGGTCGCTGGCGCGGGCGCATGATGGCGACCGGGCAGACCGGAAAAACAGTGCTCGGCGGGTTGCTGGTCGCCGTCGGTGTTATGATTTTCACCGGGTACGACCGCGTTATCGAAGGTGTTCTAGTAACCGCCTCACCCGACTGGCTGACCGAACTGACAACGATGATTTAGTGGCGACTGAACTGCGACAGCGCCACTTTGCGGCAAGGGCGTAGAATACCTTCGGCCATTTTGGCCGAAGGCGTATTGTCATGGGAGTATCAGATCTTGACCCCAACGCCCATGAGCGTCGCCCATGAAATGCTGGTAACATCGTCGGTGCCAAGCGCCCGCTCAAACCCCGCGATGTGTGAGCAATCCGTTTTTTCCTCGATGAGCACCAACGGTTGCGCGATAGAGCGCTGTTCGACCTAGCGATCAATAGCAAACTGCGTGGTTGCGACATCGTGAAGATGAAGATTGCGATATCTTCACTGCCCGTGCCATCCGAAACCGCGAAACCGTCATCCAACAGAAGACTAGCAGACCCGTGCAATTCTAGCTGATGACCGAGGCGCGCTAAACGCTACTGAACTGGCTTAACCGTCGTGGCGGCTCACTTGATGATTTCATCTTTCCGAGGCGCGTCAACTATATGGGCCATGTTAGCACACGGCAGTGTGCGCGGTTGGTCGATGATTGGGTGACGGTCGTCGGTCTTGATGCACGCGAATATGGGACGCATTCGATGCGTCGAACGAAGGCTTCGCTGATATGCAAAGCAACCGGCAATCTACGGGCGGTTCAAATTCTGCTTGGGCATGCAAACATCGCGAATACGGTTCGCTATCTCGGCGTCGATATTGACGTTGCGCTCACCCTTGCCGAGTGAACCGAAATCTGAGCGAGGCGGCTTCTCGTCACGGCGGGAAGTCGTGTGCCAGCACTTGAACGGATAGCAGCTATCATTAGGGCTGTCGTGGCGGCTGTATGTCCGCATTGTTCGCGAAAGCTGCGTCCGATCAGGCAGTCACTATCCTGCCCGGTGAACGATATTGAGTGCGCGCTTGAGATAGTAGGCGATCGCGGGAAGGTGGCTTTGGCGTGCCGCGCTATCCTTTGCCAAGAGCGCATTCGCGTTGCCGCTGGAGGGCGTATCGACGGCGCCCACACAACGGGCTTTCCACGTAACTGTCCCATTAAGGCACTCGCCGGACAAAAGTTCCTTACTTCGTAAATTTCGTGACCCCTTTTGCGGCCGAACGACGCCTTACCTTTTGTCGCATGAATTTTGCCGGCGAAACGCGGACACCGCGCGCCTGCCAACCTATCGCAATCTGTTTGGGGAATTTGTCATGACCATGCGAGCCATCAATCTTCGCCTTGCCCTGTCGGCGTCGGCAATTACCCTGTTTGCCATGCCGGGGGCGGCATTGGCGACCACTTGCGTGTGGAACGGCGGAACCGGCAACTGGAGTCCGGCAGGCGGGTGGAGCGCGTGCGGCGTGCCGACAAGCACGGACGACGTGTCGATTCTCGCGGGCGCATCAGTGGTCACGATGACGGGGATCAACGCGAATGCATTGACGCTCAATCTGGGCATCGGCAACGTGCTCAACATCATCAACAGCAACCTCAACGTCTTTGGCAACGCATTCACAAACAATGGCACGGTCACGCTGGGCAACGGTCCGGGGCTGGCGCAGATCATCAACAATAATCCGACGACGCTGGCTTTTACGGGGACCGGCACGATTGTCCTTAGCAACATCGGCGGCGCCAACGCGCGCATCTATGGCGGAAAAACGTCGTTTGGCGCGGGGCATTCGCTTGTCGGGACCGGGAGCCTTGGCATCAATCAGACGATCGTCACCAACGGCGGTCTGATTTCGGCTAATGTCAGCGGCAGCGAACTGCTGATCGACGCGTCGGGCGGTAACGGCGGCGTGGGTGCCGGGAACGGCGTCGGCACAAACAATGCGTCAAGCATGCTCAACACCGGCGTGATGCAGGCAACCGGCGGTGGATCACTGAGTTTCGATGGCGGGCTGTATGAAAACAGCGCGGGCGGCGTCATTCAGGCGCTGAACGGGTCGGTCGTCAACCTTCGCGGCGATTCACGTATCGTGGGCGGCACGCTGACGTCGGTTGGCACGGGCGCGATTCAGGCGCACAACGCGACACAATATCTGACCGATGTGACCTTGTCGTCAGGGAGCAACCTGACGGTCAAGAACGATAATCTCTATTTGAACAATTCATTCGTTAACAACGGCACCGTCACCGTTGGCGGGATTGCCGGCATCTCGCAACTGATCAACGAAAGTGCGTCGCTGACCCTGTCGGGGACTGGCACCATCGTGCTCGATCAAAGCGTCGGTACCGCGCGGATCTATGGCGGGCGGATCATCTTCGGATCGAACCAGTCGCTGACCGGGGCAGGGTCGCTGGGCATCAACCAGACGATCGTCACCAACAATGGCCTGTTTTCGGCGAACAGCGGCAGCAACCTGTTGATCGACGTAAGCGGCGGTAATGGCGGCGTTGGCGTCAACAACGGTGTGGGCACCAACAACGCATCAGGCCTGCTCAACAACAGCTTCATGGAAGCGACGGGCGGCAGCACGATCTCGTTCGACGGTGGCCTGTATGAAAACGCGTTCGGCGGCGTGATCCGGGCGACCAACAATTCGTTTATCAATCTTCGCGGTGACTCGCGTATTTTCAACGGAACGCTGACCAGCGATGCGACGAGCGCGATCCAGGCGCATGGCGCGACGCAGTATCTGACCAATGTCACGCTGTCGGCAGGGAGCAATCTGACGGTCAAGAACGACAATCTCTATCTCAACACGATGCTCACCAACAATGGCACAATCACGCTCGGCGGGATTGCGGGTGTCTCGCAGCTGATCAACGAAACTGCCACTCTTGCCATTAACGGCACCGGCACGATCATACTCGACAACAGCGTCGCGGGCAGTGTGCCGCGCATCTATGGCGGCAACATCACCTTCGGCGCGGGACAGACCGTGCAGGGCGCAGGCGATCTGGGCATCAACCAGACGCTGTTTACGATCAACAATGCGTTTTCGGCCAATGCGGGCAGCCTGCTCAATTTCGATGTAAGCGGCGGCAATGGTGGCGTGGGCGCCGGCAACGGCCTCGGCACCAACAATGCGTCCGGCATGCTCAACAACAGCACTATTCAGGCGACCGGCGGCAGCACGATCAACCTTGCCGGGGGCTTGTATGAAAACGCTGCGAGCGGCGTGATTCAGGCGCTTTCGGGATCGTTCGTCAATCTCGGGGGTGACTCGCGTATATTTGGCGGGACACTGACCTCGGTGGGCTTGGGCGCAATTCAGGCGCACGGCGCGACGCAATATCTGACCGGTGTGACCTTGTCGTCGGGCAGCAACCTGACGGTCAAGAACGATAATCTCTATTTGAACAGCACGTTCACAAACAATGGCACGGTCATGCTGGGCGGGATTGCAGGCGTCTCGCAACTGATTAACGAAAGCCCGACGCTGACCCTGTCGGGCAGCGGGACAATCGTGCTCGATCAAAGCGTCGCGGGCGCCACAGCGCGCATCTATGGCGGCCGGATCATCTTCGGGTCGAACCAGTCGCTGACCGGGGCAGGGTCGCTGGGCATCAACCAGACGATCGTTACCAACAACGGCCTGTTTTCGGCGAACAGCGGCAGCAACCTGTCGATCGACGTGAGCGGCGGCAATGGCGGCGTCGGCCTGAATAACGGTGTGGGCACCAACAACGCATCAGGCCTGCTCAACAACAGCATCATGGAAGCGACCGGCGGCAGCACGATTTCGTTCGAAAGCGGGTTGTATGAAAATGCCGTCGGCGGGATCATCCGCGCGACCAACAATTCGTTCATCAACTTGAACGGTGATTCACGGATATTGAACGGCACGCTGACCAGCGACGCCACGAGCGCGATCCAAGCATTCGGTGCGACGCAATATCTGACCAATGCGACGCTTTCAGCGGGCAGCAACCTGAACGTCAAGAACGACAGTCTCTACCTCAACACGACGCTGACCAACAACGGCACGATCACGCTGGGCGGCATCGCGGGCGTCTCGCAGCTGATCAACGAAACTGCCACTCTTGCCATTAACGGCACCGGCACGATCATACTCGACAACAGCGTCGCGGGCAGTGTGCCGCGCATCTATGGCGGCAACATCACCTTCGGCGCGGGACAGACGCTGCGCGGTGCCGGTAGCCTCGGCATCAACCAGACGGTCATCACCAACAATGGCCTCATCACCGCCGATGCGGGGACCGGAACCGGGATCAGCATCGACATATCCGGCGGTAGTGGCGGTACTGGTGCGGGCAATGGTGTCGGGACGGGTGGCAATAAAGGTCTGGTAAATTTCGGGAACATGTCCGGCGTGAATGGCGGGACGCTGTCGTTCGAGGGCGGCCTTTATGAGAATGGCGACGGCGGCAGGCTGTTCGCCAATGCGACCGGCACGGTCGTGTTCAACGGCGACGCCAGCTATTTCAACCTGAAAGCCGGCGGCGTCCTCGATACCGGGCGGATTTATGCGCAAGGCTACGGCGGCACCGGTACGATCAACCTGCGCTCGAATGCGGCGAACAGCATTGTCACCATAGGCACGGCGAGCGGCCCTTCCACCGAAGTCATCCTTGAGGGATCGGGATCGGTGGTCGAGGTGACGCCATTCGGCGGCGGCGCGCCGGTGACGATCGACCAGACGCTGACTGGCGTGGCGGCGTCGGGCGTGTTCGCGCTGCATGACCGCAACTTCACAGTCGTGGCGGGCGGCGGCAATTTCAGCAACGCCGGGCTGACGTTCGTCAACAACACGGTCTTCACATCGAACAGCTTCACCAACTCGGGGTTCCTGTTGAGCGATGCAACGAGCAGCGTGACCGCGCCGATAACCAACTCCGGAACGGTTCAGGTGTCGAGCGGCACATTGAGCACACAGGCGATTACCGGCGCGACGGGAACGATCAAGACCAATGCCGGAGGGACGCTCAACCTGGGCGGCAATTCGACTGCCGGGTTCCTGACGAACAACGGCACCCTGTCACTGGGCAGCAACAATGTGCTGGTCACAACCGATTACACCAATGCCGCGTTCGGCAGCGGTAATGCGTTCAACAATCATGCGAACGTCACGGGCAGCGGCCTGATCCTTGCCGCAAATGCGACGATGGACCTGTCGGGTGCGGCGCTTTCCGGCAATGTCCTGAATGTCGGCAACGTCCGCACTGGCGGGTCAAGTTCGACAACGTTCACGATCACCAACAACGGCACACTCACCAACGTGATCGGCGCAGTGAAGACCACCAACGCCCCCAGCGTCGCGTTGACCGGCGCGGACTGGACAGCGGCAGCGAACGGTGGCTCGGCCAATGTCGGGGTCAGCTTCACGGGTCTGGCAGCCGGATCGCTGGCGGGACAGACGCTGGGCGTTTTCAACAATTTCGACAATGTTGCCAGCCAGACAATCATCCTCGCGGGCAACATCTATCAGGTCGCACAGGCAGGAGCGCTGCCGGCATCGATCACACTCGCCGCGCGGCGCGTGGGCGGACCAGCGGCAACGGCCGGCTTCAACATCGCCAATGTCGCGCCGGTGACGTTGGGCTTTAACGAAGACCTGAACGCGGTGGCGACCGTGGGGAGCGGCTTCACGCTCAATGGCTCGGGCACGGCGACCGTCGCAGCGCTCGGCGCAGGCAGCAATGTGCCCATCACGCTGTCGCATGGCACCGGCACAGCTGGCGCGTTCAGCAGCATCGTAACGTGGCGAACACCTCGCTTGCGGTGGTGGGAAGCGGGCTGAATAACCTTGCCCTTGCGGGCCAGTCGATCACTGTGCTCGGCAATGTCTATGCGGCAGCGGTCGCCAGCCTGTCGCCGACGACCGTCAATTTCGGTGTGGTCAGAAAGAATACAGCCAGCCCGACCGGAAGCGTGGGAGTTACCAACAGTGCGACTGGCGCGCTGACCGATGCGCTAGTCACGACGACAAGCGCTTTGCCTGCAGGCGTGACCGGGACGGCACCAAGCGCGCTCACCGCAGGACAATCGGGGAATGCCACATTCTCGCTGAACACCGCAACGGCGGGCGTCGTTAGCGGTTCGGGCTCGCTCGATTTCAAATCGACCAACGGCGAAATGGCCGATCTGACGCTGGCATCACAATCAGTGAGCTTCACTGGCACTGTCACGGAACTGGCGAGCGCGGCGCTCTTCAAGAATGCCGGGCTTGGCGCATTTGCCGGGGGCGGCAATGCCTTTACACTCGATCTCGGCGCGCTCGCATCAAACTCGGGGATTGTTACAACTGACCTTGGGATCAGCAACCTTCTAGTACCTTCGGCCTTTGCCGAACTGCTCGGCGGCAGCTTCACGCAAGGCGGTGGTCTCGGCTATGTCTTTGCAGGCAACAGCTTTGCCAATCTGGCAGCCGGCGCGTCGAATCTAGGGAATCTGCTGAGCTTTGACACCACGGGTCTTGCCGACGGCACATACACCAAGCTCGTGACCTTCAACGGCTACAGCCGCTATGCCGGTCTCAACGACTTCAACCTGACGCCGATCAGCCTGAACATCACGGCGACGGTCACCGGCAATGCTGTGCCCGCTGTGCCCGAACCAGCGACATGGCTGATGATGCTCTTCGGCTTCGGTCTGGTGGGCTCGACGTTGCGGCGCGGACGGTTGGCGGTGGGGCAGCTGGCATAACGCCTGTCGGCTTCCGCCATTTGGCCCGGGATGATGCGACCCCGTCCCGGGCCGCAACTTTTCGCAAAGGACAATCGAGATGACCGACGATCCGCCAAGATCGCGTTTTGATACATTGGCTGTTGTACTTGGCGTGATTGCCCTGCTTCTCGCGGTTGCCACGGTCGTGCAAGCGGCGCAGGTCAGGGCTTTACAACAGCAGGTGCGCGATGGTCAGGGCAAGCTGGCACAAGCACAAACCATGGCCAATCTCGACAATTCGCTGATCCAGCTCATGGCCAAGACTGCTGCGGAGAATGATGACAATGCCATCCGCGATTTGCTGGAGCGCAACGGCGTCACCTTCAAACCGCCGCCCATACCCAGTGCCGACTTTTCGCAGCGGTGACAGGGCGATGAGCGGCAAGGCGGGCCTTGCCGCCACGCTGACGGCGGCGGCGCTGGCGATTGTGCTGGCATCGAACCTTTTCGATCAACGGCGCGGTGCGCTCGAAATGACGGCTGTATTGGCGGGCCAGTCCAAGGCGCTGGAAGGCAATGCGAAAATCGAAGCGCAGCTTGATGCGCTCGCGAAGGGTATCAACAGCCTCGCGAAGTCAGGCAACGCGAATGCGCAGCGCATCATCTCCACGCTCAAGCAAAATGGCGTTTCCATAAATTAGCGGCTTGCTGGCCCCCTTTCGGGACAGATCGCGCCTTTCTGAGTACCAATGATGGTCTTGCCACTGTGGCGTACGGCGGGCGATACCTCGCGCATGACGCAGCACGGGGGCGAGTCGGGTGCAGGAGAGTATCCGCCGCGCTTCTTGCTACCTGTTATGACGAGACGCGACGCATCGCGCGGCGCATTATCGCCAATGACGGCGCCAAGCGTCCGCTTCAGGCTACCGAATTGGCAAACGAAGCTGCGATCCGGCTGATGGGCCTTGATCGCATGGAGATAAAGGACCGAGGCCATATGCTCGCAATGGCGGCACGAACGATGCGGCGCATCCTGATCGACGAAGCGCGCAAGGGGAGCGCGAGCAAGCGCCATGCGCCGACGTTTTTCACGCGCTGGCCCGACGAGAACACCGTCGGTGACCTCATCGAACTGGTCGATCTGGATCGCGCGCTCGAGGCACTCGAAACGGTGTCGCCCGACCATGCGCAAGTGATCGAATTGCGCTTCATGCTTGGCCTGAGTGTAGAGGAAGCCGCGCAGTCGAGTGGCCTTTCCGAACGCACGATCAAACGCCGCTGGCAGGCTGCGCGTGCTTGGCTTCTCGACTATTTGAGCGGCGATGGCGCGGTTTCCAGCTTCGCCTGAACACGAGCGCCGGGCGCTTGCATTGTTCGAGCGTCTGGCCGATCAGCCAGACAATAGCCGACTGCGCGCTCGCCTGACGCGCAGCGAACCCGAAGCCGTGCTGACACGCCTGCGCGCACTTGAGGCAAGCGTGATACGCGCGGCGGGGGCGATTCCGACACTGATCCCGGGCAGCGCCGACTGCGAAGGTGTGCTGCTGCCCCCTGAGCGCATCGGCGCTTTCCGCCTTGTCGAGCGCATCGGTCGCGGCGGCATGGGTGACGTCTGGCTCGGCGAGCGCGACGACGGTCTTTACGACCAGAAGATCGCCATCAAGCTGATCCAGCGCCACGCGCTCAACCGCGCCGCCGGGGCTTTCGACGACGAACGCCGCTTCCTCGCGCGGCTCGAACATCCCAACATCGCGCGGCTGATCGATGGCGGCGTTACAGAAGACGGGCTGCCCTGGCTCGCGATGGAATTTTTCGATGGCAAGCCGATCGACGTCGCGTGCGAAGCGCTGGGCCTTGCCGATGGCGTGCGTCTCTTCATCAAGGCGACCGATGCCGTCCAGCACGCGCATAGCCGCCTAATCGCGCACGCTGATCTGAAACCGTCGAATATCCTCGTCGCCGCCGACGGGCGGGTGAAGTTGCTCGATTTCGGGATCGCCGGTCTGATCGGTGCCGGACCGCGTGAGGGGACGGGGTCAGGACCGTTGACGCGCGACTTTGCCAGTCCTGAGCGCATCGCAGGCGGTGGACCGTCGGTCGCGGACGATGTGTTTGCAATCGGCAAGGTGCTGTCGCTTGTTCTTAACGGCCACGACAATCACGAGCTCGCAGCAATCGCGGCCAAGGCACAATCGGCCGATCCCGACGCGCGCTATGGCAGCGCCGCCGAACTGATTGCCGATCTCGACCGCTGGCGGACCCGGCTGCCGGTGCAGGCAATGCCCGACGGGTTTCGGTATCGCGCGAGCAAATTTGTCGAACGGCACCGGACCGGCGTCTTTTCGACCGCGCTTGCCTTGGCTGGCCTCACCACAACGACGTTGGTCGCAACGTCGAGCTATGTCCGCGCCGAACGCGCGCGCAGCGACGCCAGTGCCCGCTTCGACGATGCACGGAGCACGGCGCGTTATGTTTCGATCAATCTGCTTGACGATCTTGCCTTAAGGCCAGGCACATTAGCAATGCGCGCAAAGGCGGCAGGCGTTGCTCAGCATTATCTCGACCGGCTGGTAAAGAGTACTGGCGCGCCTGAGGCGATGCGTCTCGAAGCTGCCGAAGGTCTGCTCCGTCTGGCCGCAGCGCAGGGGCGACCCGGCGTGCCTAACCTCGACCAGCCCGAAGCCGCGGTCCGCAATCTGGCCAAGGCATCAGCACTCGCGGGCAGTGTCGACAGCGTGGCGGCGCGGTGGCTGGGTATTCGCATTCGCCTCGATCAGGCGCGGCTAATCGCACAGTCCGAAAACCGGATTCCGGCGGCGCTGACGATCCTGGCCGAAGCGCGCAAACTTCTTGACCGCGATACCGACTTGCCGCCGTTGCTTGAAAGCCAATATTTCACCGAACTTGCAAATGCGCTTGAATGGCAAGGGGATTATCCGGGCGGTATCGTCGCCGCACGTCGTGCCGATGCCCTGCTCCCTGCGGTTGAGACGCGCGATATATTATTGCAGCGTGCAACGGCTCAGGATCTCCTTGCCGAGGGCATTTATTACTCGCAGCCGCAGAAGCAGGCGATTGCGCCCTATCGCAATGCGTTGGCGCTCCTCGAACGCGCCCGTGCGCTGTTTCCGGGGGACCAGATTGTCGCGCGCAGGCTCGCGCGGGCACGCTGGGCGCTGGGCACAACTCTGGTCGACAATGGAGATCCGAAAGAAGCGTTGGCGCAGATCGAAGCATCTTCGGTTGGCGTTCGTCAGGTGCTGGCGTTCGATCCCGACGACCAGGACGCAAAGCGGATGTTGCGCATCAGCGAAAATGCGCGTGGGCAAGCGCTCGCGGCGGTTGGACGTGTCGAGGAGGGGCTGTTCCTGTTCAAGGCAAACACCGCTGAACGCAAGACGCTATGGCAAGCGCGCCCGGCCGATGCCCTGCGGCTTCGCGACTATATGGTGGCGGTGAAGGGGCTAGGGGACATGCAGACACAGTTCGGTCACGCCGCCGATGGCTGTGCCACCTATCGCGACGCCCGCCGTATCATCGCTCAAATCGGCGCCACGGGACGGTTGACGGGCATGGACACGGCCAGTGTTCTTACAGACCTCTCAGAACGCGAAAAGAAATTCTGTAGAGGATGATCTGCCGCCGGCGATGAAAGCTCGTCATCGACCAAAATACAAGAAATTGTGGCTGTCACCATTCGATCGCGGATGTCGCCGCGCAAAATGATCTCAGTTGACTCAAGCGAGCCTCGCCGGGCGGGCCGGTGTCGCGCGAAGTGTGCAGGTTCGGGATAATCATGCAGCCACATCAGGTCGAACTCGTGGACGTCGAGGGTGTCGGTCCATGAAAGACAGCCTTACGTTCTGCGCCGTATGAACCAAGGGCGGGATTTGAACTGCTCGCTGCAGGCATCGACTGACCGCAATGTTTGGTGGGAGATGCTGTTAACTATTTAGGCAGTTTTTTCGGGTTATGCTGCCGTTGGCAGTTGCGACGGAAGGCGTCGTATCATGGGAGTATGAGACCTCGATCCTGACGAGCGCGGACGCCGTCCTTGGAATGCAGAAAACACGGTTGGCGCGATGCGACCTTTGAAACCGCGCGATGTGTGGGCCATCCGCTTCTTCCTCGACGAGGATCGACGTTTGCGCTTGCCGAACGAACCCAGATTTAAGCGCAGTCGCGGTGCTGAGCCGCTCCGAAATTGTCGGAGGCCCAAAGCCTTGAGAGGGCGGGCCTATTTTGAGCATGAAAACGAATGGTGCCAACGATGCTTCCTGAAGGCGAATAATCCAATACCCATCGGCTCGCGGGCGATCCGTCGGTTTGAATATTGCAATTGGACCGTTTACGCCGACGAACTCTTGCTGTGGCTTAACGTCACCATTTATTAGAATGTGTCAGGCGAGGCGCGCCAGATCACGTGCAGCATCGCGCGAGTCTGCGTAATTGAGAAATCGAGCACACAGCTCATAGCCCACAAAAGCCATTAACCCGTTTTTTCGATGTCCGGTGTCAGACGCCCCAAGCACCAGCTCAATGATCGACAAAATTGGCGGATCACCGCTTTCCTCCCAAGCCTAAAGTAACGCCAGAGCACCTGATGCTCGCGTCGCCTGACCAGAGGAGAGAAATGTGAGCGAGCAATCACCGTCAGCTTCCAATGCGGCGAGCACGGCACCGACACGCTGGCGCACGCGGCGTGCCGTTTCGGGCTTGCTCAGCCAGATCGGCAAGAGCGCCTTGCGGATGTCCGGCCCTTCGATTGCATTTACGAAACGGTCGCCGAGGAAGGGGAAGGCGTAGGTCGCCAACGTTGTGATCCACTGGACCCGATGCTTGCCGTTTTTCCAAGATGCCTTTTGCTCTTCGTGGACGCGGCGCGCGGCATCGGCAAAAGTCGGCACAGGGTCTTCAACCTTCTTCTTTTCCGCAATCGGATCGAAGCCCTGGGCAATTTGTCGGCGTAGCTCGGTTGCCTTTGCGCGTGCCTCGGCAAGCGTCATGACTTCAGTCGAACCAAGACTAATGTCACACTGATCGCCCTTGATGCGAACACGCAACATCCAACTTTGCGCGCCGCTTGCTTTCACCAGGAGCATGAGGCCGTCACCATCAACGTATCGACTTGGCTCTCGAAGGCCCTTGATGCGCGCAACGGTGAGCTGTCCCATGTCCAATTCCTTTCCCGGCACCCACTATCGTTCCCACCAGACCGGTGGGAACACAGGGGAACGGCAGTGGACGCCCGTGAACGTCATTCACGCGGAATATGATGAAACGAGCCGTTTTCTGTTGGATTTGGAAACTGGAAAAAGAGGGCAAATGGCGGAGAGGCAGGGAAACTACCCCCATATTTTAAACTTAAACAAAAACAAACTCTTAGGTGACATATGAAATTGCGAATTGTAGCAGTCCCTGTAGCAGCGTTTTTGGCTGAGACACAGCGTGCAACAGGTTGGGCGCTAGCGATCAATCGATTGTGGCGCGCTCAATCGAGCAGTTTGCGGTGGTCGCTTGTGAGTTCATAAAGCCAACACTGACATTGCGAATTGTTCGCGTGCTGCGCGCTTCCACCATCTCATAAACTACCGTTTGTGGGCGACTGACAATGGTGCCTGAGGGTGCCTTGACCTCGCACAAGACGACGAAGTCTTTGAGGTTTGATAGGCCCCTGTTTCGGATTGTCAGGTCGGCAATCATCACCGTTCCAAACCCTCCTCGACGCCCGCGAACCTTTACGATCTCGCCCGCTAATTCGGGATTGTCTCGATAAGGGGCCATTGCGTCATCCTCCTTTTGTGCCTCGTTGCGCCGTCGAACATACTGTTCATTGTCGGGTGCAAGGCGAACGATGTCATTCCAAAACGAAAGCCGATCCTCGACGTTCTCGCGCCGCAATGTCTTTTCGCCAGCTAGCAAATCCGCCAACTTGCGCTTGATCTCAGCGTGCTCCTGAGCAGATCGAACATTATTTGTCGACGCAGCCATAGGGGTTGTTGGCTGTTTCGCACTTGCTGAGCGATCTGTCGGCTTGGCGCTTTCAGCCGTAGGCTTTTCGGGTAGCGTCTTGATAAACCCGTTGGCGATTAGGGACGCCACGCCGACGACCAACAGGAACGCAGCGCCTATCAATCCGACGCAGCCTAGTCCGGCAAATCTCAATCGCCTCTTCCAACGGGTTGGACCAACCGTAGTCTCAGACGCGTTGTTGGTGTCTGTCGTGTTACTCGTCATCGTTACCGAACCCCCAACTTACATGTCATGTCACTGATAAGAGTAGCCGTCCTACGCGTAGGAGCAAGAACAACTACACTCATCGTCGATTGCACTTTTTCCGCTGATGTCGCCGATAGTCGACGATGGAAGTTCGGCAGCGCCTAGGTCAAAACATGCGCAAGCTGCGTGAGGCGGCTGGATACACGCAAGAGGCCTTTGCCGATCTTGCGAATGTCAATCGGACCTACATATCGGACTGTGAACGCGGCACTCGCAACCCTACGATCCTCGTGGTCGAGAAAATCGCAAAAGCGCTTGACGTTACGCCGGGCAGTCTGCTCGACTGAGCACCGATGACATGTTCCGCGACCTTCAAGCCATGAGCATCGTTCCGACGCGCATTCGCGGAGGCATGACCGATTATCAACGCTTCTCGCGGCGCTTTCCCGAGTTCGTGACTGAAATGATCGAAGAACGTGGCCGTTACGATGCGAAGTTGTCCCGCTTGCAACTGGTGTCAGGCAGACCACGGCACAATTTGGTCCGCAAACTCTTAGCCGACCGACGCCTTCACCGCATTTTTGCGTTCGACGCTGTCAAGCGCACAGGCGGCTTGTGGGTCGGAACGCCCAGCGACATCGAAACCCTCGCTGAACAATTCGATGCCTTCAATTCCTTTCACACCGAACCTGTCAGATTGCGAACTGTGTCCAAAGGAAGTGGACGCCGCGACGTGCAGGAGTTCGGACCAAGACGGAGAATGCAGCAGGCACTGGTCGCGCGACTTCTTCGTCACCTTCATCCTCCTCGTGCCAGCCAAAAGCTGTTCAACGGGGGGATGCCGATGGCCCGCAAGGCCATTGAAGACGCAGTGCGGAGCGGCAACTTGTTCGGCGTGGAGGTCGATTTTGTCGGCTTCTATGGCAGCTTGTGCAGCGAAGCCCTGCCTCAGCTACTGCGGCCGTTACCGACGTCTGTCGTCGATGCCGTGGTATGGGACGATGCTGCACGTGCCCCCACACGGTCACGCGATGCAGTCCGCCTCGAACCTCCCTCCAGCTCCTACGAAGGGCTTTCGCTGGGTTCCGCTTGTTCTCCTATCGTTGGTGAAATCGTCATATCCGCCTTGCTGGCAGCCGCGCAGCTTGAGGATGTTGTGACCTTCGCCGACAATCTTTTCGTCTTCGGACGAACGGAGGAGGACGTGAGCGCGAAGATACAGGCCCTGCGGAACGTAATGAGAAATCACGCTTTCGGGGAGCTGGAGCTGAGGGTGTCGAGAGATCGAGGCTTCAATCTAAGTTTCGATTTCGAATTTGCCAAGCAAGCAGGCGTCCTTCGTGACGGACGCATTTACTGGGCACCGGGCTCCCAGAAGATCACGCAATTTATGAGTTCCGACGCACAGTTCCTTACCTTCCCTGAAATCTCAAAAATCGAGCGACGGGTGGTGCATTGGCGACGTGCTTATCCCGACTGGGATGGTGGCGACGCCTTTGAGGCTGAATACTTGGCTGCTCTCGCCGTGAGGCGGTTCTACCTTGCCCGTCACCCGATGCATCTTTCAGGAGCGATCAGTGCTGTTCTGCGCGCCTATTATGAACGCTGCGTCATTGAGGCTAGTTTTCCGGGCGGATTGCACTTTTTCATTCCACAGGAGGGCGATCCCCTCGGCGACGGCTATCTCCGGCTCACTACAGCGTTGGAGCGATTTGTTCGGCAAAACCAAGAAGCCGCTTAATTCAAAATGGCACTAGCTGTTTGGCCTGCTCCAGCGCATGTGGGGCAAAGACGGGGTCCAAAACGGCCGGAACTGGGTGGAAAGCGGTCCGTCCGCTATCCTTATGTCATATGAGCAAGCTGCCGTTCGTGATGGCGGAAAATAGGTGCGCTATCATTTCCGGAATGCGGTAAATGTCACGTCGCCGCCGTAAACGTCACCCGAATAGCCGGGCACTTCAACAACAACCTTTTTGAACCATGCAGCTTTAACGTAGTCCACTTCGGGATGAGCGGCCTTCAGGCCGCGATACACGGGATCGGTCATCAAAATTGGTTTCGTAGCGTCTTTCGTGACAAACCATTCCGACGACATGAAATGAGTTCGATAGGCATTGTTCGAATGCCGTAGTCCAGTAAGCAACGTATGATTTACGTCTTTGACAAAGTTGTGCGGCCACTCGTCCCGCCAATTTAATTTGTCAGAATAGGGGCTATCGTAGCCAACACAGACTTTGTCCAGCGTCATTCCTTCCGATGGCTTATTAGCAATGTCGGTCAACTTTGATGCGACGTTTGCCGGACGACCAAGCCATACAAGGTTCTTATAGTTGTGCTGCTCGACGCCGCGTCGCCTGAAGCCTGTCTTAGTAACAAGCATTTTTCCGGTATCGATGCCGATGCCACACTTAACTTCGTTACGAGTGAAGTGCTTATTGATAACATATTGCGCCGTAGAGTTCATTAGGATTGCACAATCGACGGCCTTCCGAAAACAGTCGTTGCAATCGAATATGACCATTACACGGTCGCCAATAATGCCGCGCACATGGCCACCGTAATGGCGCGCGCACTTCGTCATGGCGCGGACGAACGCCGAATACAGCTTCGCAACCGTTTGCGGTTTGTGGGTAATGCTAAGTTCGGTCGAACGCCGAATGTCGATATAAAGAACGCACGTATCTATCAACTTACACGCTTGTGTCTTCGCGTCCAGATTAGGGAATGTGATGGCGCCGTCGCTGGAATGCGGCACGGTAGTGGTCTTCGTCGCCGTGACAGCGAAATCATTCGCAAGAATGGTCCCGACTTCATCGGACAGTTCGACGCGCAAATCTGGCAAGGTCGTCATCGGCTGATCCAACACCCTATCGTATTCAGTATCGCCCCCACTGTGGGCACGGAAAACAGCGCAATCGCTATCAGCGCCGCGACCGCGCCCACGTTGAACATGCGATGCTTGCGCCGCGTGATTTTGCTGTTGATCGAAATTTGCGCTTCAAGGTCGCTCAAATAGGCGTCGGTCGGTGCGTCGCCCGTTTGAAGGTAGGCCGCACGAACATCGTTCTTGAACCCGTCAACGGTTATGTCGGCTATATCGCCGAAGAACAGCAGGTTTTGAAAGTCACCTTTTGGGTCGCCTGTGAACGTCGAAGTTTGAAGTTTGGGTAGCAGCGACGCTATCGCGATGGTCGCCGCAACGATGAACAAAGGCAGCGCCGCAAGGGTGACGTAGTGATAGCCGGATGGGATCGACTTGCCCGACGAAAGAAGGTTCACAATGCCGACGATCCACGCGGACGCGAACGCCAGTAGCGCGGCGTTCTTCGCTTCGGCAAACCGCAGCATGTCCAACACGCGCGCCAACAGCGCAACCAACAGTTTGTCGTAGGCTTCGTCGTGATTTGTCGTTCCCATATTGTTCGCATCGTAGCCAATGAACGGCGACGAAACAATCGTGGGACAAACTAACGAACCAAGATTAGGGTGCGCCATCCGCATAGGTCTCGCTCAACGGTCGCCATTGGCTGGTCGGGTCCATCGTCAATCGCTCAAACCATTGCGTGCCGTCGCCAAAGCGCCGGATCAGCCCTAGCCAGCGTTTTGGGCGATCAAAGCGTCCGTGAAGTGCACCATGACACCACCGGCAAATCTGGTGTGCAGTCAGCGGTGTGTCGTAAGTTTCATTATGATATCCGAGACGGTTGGAATGCGCGGGGTCGGGATGGGCGGTAAAGCCGCAAATTGTGCATCGGGTGGGTTTGAGCATAAGTCCCGTTTTCATTGCAACCCGTTGCAAGGGTATCGATGCGCGGCGTTCTTCGGGCGAGAAACCGTTATACCAGCCCATCGAAAATTGCGGCTTGTCGGTCATGCCCCACTTCCTCGCAGCGAGCGTTCGATGGCGTTGGCTATACGAACGATACGGCCAATGCCTTGGCGCGCGGGCGCTAACAACGCCGCCTGCATGTCGGGCGAATTGCCCTTCGCCTGACCATCAACAACAACTGCGTGCAGGTCTTCGAGAGCCGCCGTCAAATCGGCGAACAGGCGTTGCGACGATTTCATACCGGCAATCCTTCCGCCAGCAGGCGGTATACAGACGCTCGGGACACTCCCAGCCTAGTCGCGATGGCCGAGGCCCCTAACCCCTCTGAACGCAAGGCGCGCATCTGTTCGGCCTTCGCACGCGCCGTTGGCGCGCGACCGCGATATCGGCCTTCGGCCTTGGCCTTTGCTATCCCGGCCTTCTGCCTCTCCAGCATCAACATCCGCTCGCATTCGGCGACAGCCCCCAGCACGGTAAGTAGCAGTCGACCCGTCGCAGATCGCGTATCGACGACGCCCCCGCCAAAATCCAATATCCGGAGCGCAACGCTTTTAGCATCGAGCGTAGATACAATGGAAAGAAGATCAGCAGTTGATCGCGCCAGCCGGTCCAAGCGCGTCACCACCAAGCTGTCACCCTCCCGGACAAAATCGAGCGCTGCTACGAGTTGCGGGCGGTCCATGACGGACGACACCATCTCCTCGAAAATCTTCTCGCATCCGACGGAACGAGCCAGATTTTTTTGGTCAATCGCGCCAGCTATTTGATCGGTTGTCGACACGCGGCAATATCCGACAAGCATCTCTAATCCCTTGGTAATTTCGTTCGACTAAGTCTAGGGGAGTGGTGCCCACAGCAAAGGGAAATCGCAGTATTTATATCTCAAAATACCATCTTATTGCATTCCGGGGCACACGACCGCTTTCCTACATGTTCCAAATATGTTCTACATCGAGAATGCCAAACGAAATGCCAGTGTCCGTCGATGACCTACGCCTGTTCCTAAGCGTCCGCCTCACCGTAGCTCCCCGGCATTGGTTTCACGATCTATGGAAGCCTCGGACGCCCGCGACCGACCGCGATAAGGTGCGGGATCAACTTGTTGATTTCATCACCCAAGGTTGGGTGGCTTACAGGATTACGGCTGTGGAATATTCAGTGTTTGATGCGTCAAAGGACAAAAGCCTGTGAAACGCCCCAAGCTGATTGAACTAGAATTTGCCATGCTGCTCTTCTTGATCGGTGGCGCGTTCGTCCACGGGATTTTGATGGGGCTCTTTAGCTTGGGCAAGAGCGCAGCGTCGCTTGGTTGACACCGGCAATGCGGTTGCCAAGGTGCGCAAATGTGCAATCACTATAAAAATAGTCCGGAGGCGATCAGCAGTTGGGCCGAATACGCTGGTTTTCGTAAACTTGAAAATGACGTCGCGGCATCGGACGTCTGGCCAAAACGGCTTGCAACGGTTGCAAGGATTGAAAGCGGCGAGAAGACGCTCGACACCATGATCTGGGGCGTGCCGCGCACTATGCCCGGAAAGCGACCGGGGACGAAAGTCACAAAGCAAATCACAAACGTGCGTAATCTGACTAGCCCATTCTGGAAATCTATGCTGGCCAATCCTGAGCGGCGCTGCCTCGTTCCGTTCACAGCCTTTGCAGAGCCAAAGATTGGCGCTGGACGCGAGGAACACTGGTTTTCGATCAAAGGCGAGCCGGTATCGGCATTTGCGGGCATCTGGCGGCCGTCCGAAGCTGGCAACGTCTTTGCTTTCCTGACTTGCGAGCCCAATCCGCTCGTTGCGCCGCTGCATCCCAAAGCAATGCCGGTGATCCTTCAACCGGAAGACTACCAACAGTGGCTGTCGGCGGATTATCATGAGGTCTGTTCAATGGTAGCCCCCTTCCCGTCGCAGTTGATGACAGTGGAGGTCGTGTAGATTTCCGATACACCTTGCATTTAATGGGACCATAGTGGTTGTTCGGTCGGTCACGCCTCATTATGCAGGGCCATCTAGCTGCGGGGCGGAAACATGAGTGACGAGTTCTTTGAAAAAATTGATGCTACGTTGGGCAAGCAAAAAAGCAAAAAAGCGAACGTCGATAATTTGGGGGATGCCAATCGGCGTTTTGTTATTTCCGTAATACCTCGGTTGGCGAAAATTGCGGAGGATTACGCATCTAAATGTGATGCGCGGGGAATGGTGGCCCGCGTAAGTCAAAACGAACGATCAATCACGTTTTCGCTTAAATACAAGGACGGTCAAGAGCGATATGTAACGGGGCGTTGTCATAGCGAAATGAATGATAAGCTGGGGTTCGAGGAACATTTCCCCGATAATGACGGGAAGCGCTATAAATCATCGCCAATGGCTTGGTATGATGAAAGTAGTTGGTCTGACGACCGTTTTAAAGGCGTTCTTGAAAAAACTATTGAGGATTTTGTGATCTACGCGGAAAGGTTCGGCGGGGTGTAATTCGTTTGCAACGTGCTTCAAGGTCGGATTGTTCACATGCTGTGAATTTCTGAACGCTCATCCTCCGAAGATCTAGAACCTGCAATAATGTGTCTCATTGGGCGCAACTGGATTGTTGCGAAACTAAAAGTCCGCCAATCGCTTTGTCTTCCTAGGGGAAGGTCTAATAATGCAGCCGGACGGGATTAGCAGGAAGTTGTAAAAAGCGTCTCGCTACTACTCATAAGCGAAATCCATCGCAGAAGTGCCGCGCAAGGAACAGCAACCACTCAATCTGGCTCTCTTGAATAATTGCGACGTTGAAGGTCGACGGCAAGCCCGATGTATCTAGTATCTCTGCAAGGTCCGAGATCGCGTACGTTGGCATCTCACCACGTGGGCCAGTCGCGGCCACGCAAGATCGGATCAACGCAATGCACAGTTCAATCCACGCGGTGTCTCCGCCAAGATACGTCCACCAATCAATCCCGATCCGCACGGTGGCGGACACGTTCAGACCGTCTTGTTCGTAGCCAATAGACCACCCGCCCTTGTGCGACTGATGCACGACGACGCTTGTGGGTAGCACTTCTGCGATACTACGCAAAATGTGCCAATCCTTTTTGTTGGAGAGGCGTTTTGTTCCATACAAAACGCCGTAGGTGAATTCGACCTTATTCACGCCGTGATTGGCCGCCCACGCACTTACGTGTTTGGCGACATCTTGACCGATGTTTTGGGCCATCTCATCATTCAAGCATCGGGGGCCACTTTTCAGTGTAACTCCAAGGAAGTCTTGCGCTTCCGACTTACGTCCGTCGAGAAGGCTCTCCACGCTGTGCATTTGGCTTGGCACGACCTCCCAGCCATAAACCGGAAGAACAACCTCCTCCACCATCCGTCCCGCTGACGTTTCCATCGAAGAAAAAACTTTGGCCGGAATGATGTCGTCTTCGATCTCGGAAACGCGTGTATACCCGCGCTTCTTTGAATAAAACATCAGCACGAAGGGACTGGTGTTGAACTTCTGGAACTTTGCCTCGGCTGTCGGAAGCCCTAAAAGGTGCGTCTCAATTTTTCTACGAAAGCCAGTCTCCATCGCAAGCACGCGAGCACGTGCGTCCGCATCGGCGTCAATCCGCGCCAAAATAGCGTAGATCGATTGCTTTGAGATCAACAGCGGCTGCGCCGGAGGGGGAAGGTCTACGTGTCCTCTTGCCATCACTTTACCGCCATCTTTTTGACCTGCCGAACTTTTATTGCAGTGGCATATGTAGATGTTTGAAGGTCTGCGCCATCATCCCAGACGAAAGTTTCTCCGCCCTTGAACCACTGACGCGTTCGGACGTGAGATTGAATGTAGACCGTCCTGAAATGCGCTGGCGGCCTCGGGTAGGCTTGGCACTTACGCTCAGCGAGAGCATCGAGACTACGGCTAATCACTTCACCCGCCACGACGCCAAGCCGAACAGGAACTGCGTTGCCAACCTGTGCATACTGCTGCGAAGCCGTCCCGCAGAACTGCCACCCTTCCGGAAACTCTTGGATAGCTGCGTATTCCTTGAGGCTCAAGGCCCGCACTTCTCTTGGGTGACACAGCGAAGTGCTTGCGTGATTGGGCATCGTGACGAGGGTTGGGCAGGGAAGGTCAAATGATAAACGACGCCACCACCCAGAGCGGCCTCCCTTCGCGTGCCATGCCTTACCCATCGACAACTGTTGATCTGCCACATCGAGACTTCGCCAGTTCGATCCGGGCTTGATCTTCTCTAAAAATGACTTTTTCCTCGGGGAGAAATCCATGATAACTTCACCGGGATCGTTCATTCTACCAATAGCATCCCCGAGCGTCGCCCAAGGCTTCATGTCGTGCGGCAGGGCAAAAAGGTCCGCGACCTTCGGGGTAGAACGGTCAGGATTGCCATGTGTGGGATCAGGAAAGTCTATCTGCGCATTGAAGCGATTGCCGACGAATAACGCTCGCTCACGGAGTTGCGGAGCGCCATAATTGACTGCGTTCACCTCAAAGCAATCCATGTGGTAGCCAGAACCGATCTTTTGAAGGTCGTCCGCAAAAAGCCGCACAACTGACCCAGGCTGCTCTGCCTCACCAAGAGGCATCCCTCCCTTGTCCGGGCGCTCGGAGATGGGTCGGTGGCGCGTGGCTGATGACAACAATCCCCGGACGTTTTCCATGAGGAAAAAGCGCGGCTGGATTACTTCGACAAACCGTAGAAACTCCCAGAGTAGAGTGCCCCGACTGTCTTGTGTTGCTCCCCGCCGACCTGCTGTGCTGAACGATTGGCACGGTGGACCGCCCACAAGTAAGTCGAGTTCGCCCGGTTCCAATCCTACTGACTGGAGCAGTTCGAGTGGATCGACATTGCGGATGTCCGCCTCCACCACGATCATGCTAGCGTCGAGGAGGCCCGCCGCCTGATTTGCGCGGATGGAGGCGCAGAACGAACGCTCTTTTTCGACGGCCGCTAAAATTTTGAACCGCCCGGTCGCTTCAAGCCCCGCGTCGAGGCCCATCGCACCGGAGAACAAGGAGATAGTTGTATACCGCTTCATGGACCTGTGCTTTGTTTGGTGACAAGCGGCCTAATCCGGATCGTGAACCAAAGCCACCTCTGGGCACGCTACGCGTTGTTCGCCTATACACAACGTAAGACCCATTGTGTGTTTTGTTGCGTCGGTCCAATGCCTCGTTGCGCGCTTCGCTGTCACATTTACAACGGGTTGCAGTGCGAAAGCGCCTTTCAGCTGACGGTGTGGCGTCAAGACATTGAAATGTTAGAGGATAAAAAAGGCCGCCAATTAACAGCAGAAACGTTACAAAACCGCCAAATCCGTCAGCTAGGGACAGCCGATGCTGATTGGGTTACTTTGCCGCATCGTAGGGTGGAAGTTGCTCAATCTCTCGAAGCGTGGCGGCAACCGAAACATCGCCATATGACTGCCCTACTGTGGCCGAAGCGTGGCCAAGAATGTAGTCGACGACATCCGGCATTAAGCGATGCTCACGCGCCTGCGTTTTGAAGCGGTGCCGCCAGCCATGATTAGGAGCAACGCGCTTGTCGGTCACTCCAAGCGCCCGCACCCAGTTCGCAAGATGCTCACCCACCTTCTTCGCCTGCGGATTGGCATCCGAACCGCCCTTCCGACGATCAGGGTCGTAAAAAATTGGGCCGGACGACCTATGTGCGAAATCAACGAACCCCTGTTCGATCAAATGGGGGTGCAAAGCCACGGTGCGGGACTTGCCGCTCTTCACGGACCCCGCCTCCGGAGTTATACGGATCGCCCAGACACCGCTCGCCTTTGTAACAGCCTCGCCGCGTAGCTGCGTGATTTCGTTTACTCGCGCACCGCTATACGCACAAATCCAAGGCACCCATCGGCGCGCTAGCGCACGCTCCTTCGAGAGCCCAGTCGCGGGTTGGGCGAATGTTGCTCGCAGGATGATGTTTGCCTCGTCGTCTGTGAGGCCCGCTTCGCGATCCCTAATCGCCCGCTTGTTTTTAACCCCGACCCCTTCTGCCGGGTTCGCAGCGAGACGGCCGTTATCGACAGCCCACCTGCACACTGCCTTCACAACCGCTAGATAGGTGTCATTCACTGAGCGTGGCGTGAGCACCCGACCCGAAGGGCTGGACCCCGCCAGAAGTTGATCCTTCCACTCTGCGACCAATTTCTTGGTAACCTTACTAGCATCATCATGGCCCACGAATTGCCGGAAGACAGCAAATTGCCGCCGATATGACTTGACAGTGGCAGGGGCGAGATCGCTTTCCCGAAGGTAATCTTCGATCATCGCAGTGAGTGAAGCGCCTGAAACCGTTACAGAAATATCGGTTAGCGCGTCATCAAGCCTAAACCTATCAGCGCCGAATGTTTCGTCGAGCACACGCGAAGGTTCACCGTTCAACATTTGAAGTTGTCGCTCTGCGGCTTCAACTTGGGCCTGCGCGACCAGTCGCATAAGCGCCCTTTGATCGTTTCCTTCTAGTGCCCAGCCTTCTCGGTCTTGAATGGCCTCGGCGGTCCAAAGCGTAATCTGGTTCCAGCCACCAAGCCCGGGCTTGCGGCTTTCCACTACATCGTCGCGAAATCGCTCTATAGCGGCTTTTGCAGTGATTAAGTCGCTGGCAGCCGTTGCGTCCGACGGATCGATCTCCTGCACTCGTTCCATTCTGTCGGCGAAATAGGCGCGAATGACTTTTTCAATTTTTTGCGTGCCCACCGTCCCGTTCCGTCGTGCGGCCGAAGCCGCCGGTGAGACGTGACCCTTGAGGTCGGCTATAGTCTTTTCGAACTTCGCGTTCTCGCGTGGAAGCAGGTGCCGCGCTTCTGCTAAGTCGCTCGTTCGAAGGGAAACTTGAACTTCTGCGCGATTATCAAACGCAGCCTGAGCAAACACAGGGACGGAACGACGATAAATGAGCATGTCGCCTCGGCGATACAGGTAACGATGTCCCTTAACTGCCTTCACTTCGCCCCCAGTTATGTAGCAAGAAATGTAGCAGTCTAGGCAGGATAACCTTTTCAAATCAAGGGTTTTTCAAACGTTTCAGTCAGTTGGAAGATTTCTGGCGGAGAGGCAGGGATTCGAACCCTGGGTACCCTCACGGGCACGCCGCATTTCGAGTGCGGTGCTTTCGACCACTCAGCCACCTCTCCGCAGAGGACAAGGCGTGTCTAAACGGCCTTGGCGAAATCGAAGAGCGGCGCTTAGCGAAGGCAACGCAACTTGCCAAGGCTCCGTTGCGCTTGTGTTGCGGCGAATAAGCCCTAAATTGCGTTCATGCACATGCACAATGCCATTCCCAAA